>JBAVIH010000603.1:0-38570 GCA_049686695.1 Bryobacteraceae bacterium
GGCCAGCCGCGGCCTGCTCGAATCCGGCCGGCTGAGACGCCGCCCTCGCGCCTGCCGGCGGTTGCGCCGCCGGAGCCGGCAACGGTGTCGCTGGGCGGATCTGCGCCGGCGTGGAGCGCGTGGGGACCGGCTTGGTTGAGGCCTGGTCCATCGCAGGCTTTGGACGCTCCGCTTGATCCGCGAAGATTTCCTTCACGGCCTGGAGGGTGTTCTTTCGTCCGAGCGCCTCGAAGCTCACCTCGGCGGCCGGTGAATCGAAAACGCCGGCGAACAGCGATTTCTTCAGCTTGAGCGTTTCCCACACGCGCTCTTCGATGCTGCCCTTGGTGAGCAGATGCACCACGTGAACCGGATTGGCCTGGCCCAGACGGTGGACTCGTCCAATCCGCTGCTCGAGGCGTGCGGGGTTCCACGGAGGCTCGAAATTGATCACGGCCGAGGCCGCCTGGAGATTCAGACCGACGCCGCCGGCATCGGTCGAAAGGAACACGCGGCACTCCGCATCGCGGCGGAATTTTTCCATCAGCGCGCCGCGATTCCGCGTAGGCACACCGCCATGCAGAGACACGAATCCCACTCCCAGCTTCTCCAGTTCCTCACCGGCCAGATGCGTCATCCTTTCGTACTCGCTGAAGACCACCACCTTGCGGTTCTCTTCGATCGCCAGCTCGCGGATGATCTCGCGGAACTCTTCGAGCTTCGGCGAGTGATTGGTCTGTTTGTCGAAAAGAAACGTGGAGTCGCAGAGCATGCGCATGTTCTGCAGGCAGCACATGATCCGCCGCAGATCGATTTCCGATAGCCAGCGCTGCCGTTCCCATTTGCGCATCAGAGCGGCCAGGATATCGTTCTGTTCCCAATATGGCTCCGCCTGCTGCGGGGTCAGCGCAACCTGAAGAATCCGGTCGGTGCGCTTCGGCAGATCCTTGAGAACCTCCTGCCGCGTGCGCCGCAGCAGGATCGGCGCCAGTTGATCGTGAATCCGGTCGAGACCGCGGTAGCCGATCAGGCGGCCGTTTTCGTCTTCCGTCCGGTGCTCGTGAAGGAAGCGGAAGGCGGGACCGAGGCGGCGGCCGTCGATGAACTCCACCACCGAGAACAGCTCCTCCAGCTTGTTCTCGAGGGGAGTTCCCGTCAGCACGAAGGCGTACCGGCTTTTCAGTTGTTTGATCGTGCGCGCCGTGGCCGTGGTCCAGTTCCGGATGCGCTGCGCCTCGTCGAGGATGATCAGGTCCGGCGCCAGTTCGTGCATGTAGCGCACGTCCTTGAGGACCAGTTCGTAGCTGGAAAGGTTGAAGAACTTGGGCGAGGCGTATAGTTCCTGCCTTCGCTCGATCGATCCGTCGATCACCTGCGCAGGAAGGCCGGTGAACTTTTCGATTTCCGTTTTCCACTGGTACTTCACCGAGGCCGGCGCAACCACCAGCACCCTCGCGATGCCGCGGCGGCGCCGGAGCAGCTCGGCGGCCGCCAGGGCCTGCACGGTCTTGCCCAAACCCATGTCGTCGGCCAGAACTACGCGGCCCCGGCAAGCCGCGAAAATGGCGCCTACCTCCTGGTAGGGCAGCAGTTTCGTCTTCAAAATTCCATTCAGCGGGTCGCGTCCGTTGCGAAGTCTTGCGAGAAGCTGGCTTTCCAGATCGAGACCCTCCGCAAGCTCGTTTTCCCGGTCGAGATACTCCAACACGTCGCTGTAGACGACTGCTTCGAGGTCGGCCCTGCGGAAGGCTTCGATCACCTCATGAAAGCCCCTGAAATGCTCTTGCCGCAGCAAGCCGGCTGGATCGAAGTGCTCCTCGGCCAGCTTGCGAAGAGCGGGCGATGGCGCGGCCGGCAGGCGCAGGCGGACATCGATCGTCTCCCCGTACTGCAAGGAAATCGAGGCGCGCGAGCGCGCATACGCCTTGCTCTCGAGCGCGGTGCCGTGCCGTTTCCGCAGGCGCAAAAGAAGGGCTTCGATGTGTTTGCAGGTGCCCAGCGTATTGACGGCGAAGTCCGGGCACGAGCAGTAATTCTCGAACAATCCCGGCCCGCGCATGGCCACGCGGTAGGTTTTTCCGCTGGCCGACTGGATCCGATAGTCGCCGTACGGCGCCCCGCCGGGCCGCTGCAGAATCTTGGCGATCGAATCGCGCGCCCGTTCCCGCCGTTCGGCAATCTGCTGCTCGACTAACATGTGGTCGCTCCTCGCTCCCGGATAACGAGCCAGGATAGCAAGGTGCGCGCGCCGATTCGAGCCGTGGCAGGCCGGCGGCAGCCGTCATACTATTGGGAAGGGATTTATATGCAGATCATCGAGGACCTGTGCCCGGACCCGGTTGCGGCCAGCCGGCCCGATCCAGCCAAAATCGCTTTCGGCAAGACCTTCAGCCGCCACTCTTTTGTCGCGGAGTTTCGGGATGGCGCGTGGCAGAGCGCGCGAATCGCCCCCATCGAGCCGTTTTCGCTCCACCCCGGGGCGCTCGTCCTCCACTACGCGCAATCCATCTTCGAAGGGCTCAAGGCCTTCGCTCAACCCGATGGCGGCGTGGCGCTGTTCCGTCCTTTAATGAACGCGCGGCGATTCCAGTCCTCCGCAGCCAGGATGGCAATGCCCCGTGTCGACGAGGCGTTGTTTCTCGATGCGATTCTCGGGCTGGTGGCCGCGGACTGCGCTTTCATTCCGCGATTTCCTGGAAGCCTCTACATCCGCCCGGCCATGATCGCCACGCAGCCGTATATCGGGGTGAGCAGCTCCACGGAGTTCAAGTTCTTCGTAATCACCCTGCCGGCGGGCGCTTACTTTCCGGCACTGGCCTCGGGGGCCGGCGCGGTCGATGTGTTGATTTCCGAATCCGTGGTGCGCGCTTTTCCCGGCGGCACCGGTAACATCAAGACCGCCGCTAATTACGCGATCACGCTGCAGGTTACCGCCAAAGCCGCGGCGGCGGGCTGCGGACAGGTTCTTTTCCTCGATTCCTCTCCCGCCCGGCGCGTCGAGGAACTGGGCGGAATGAACGTTCTGTTCGTCGAAGACGGAAGCCTGGTCACGCCGCCGTTGAGCGGCACCATCCTGCCCGGCGTCATTCGGGACAGCGTGCTGCAACTCGCCAAAGACCGGGGGATGTCCGTACGCGAGTACGCCTATACCCTGCAGGAACTGCAAGACGGCCTCCGCAGCGGCAAGATCACCGAAGCCATCGCCTGCGGAACCGCCGCCGTGGTCTCCGGCATTCGCCGGTTTCATCTCGAGAGTGGCGCAACGATTTCCGTCGGTGACGCATCCGGGCCCGGGCCGGTCACCTCCGCCCTCTTCGAGCATTTGCAGGGCATCCAATACGGCCGCCTGCCCGACCGGCACGGCTGGCTTATGCGTGTCGACGGCGTCCATCTCGACTGAGGATCCGATATTTGCAAACGCAGTGGAATACGATAATAGCGAACAGGAGGCACCGTGATAGTCCGGCATAGTCTGTTGATGGCAATTCTGTGTGGAATGATCGTGACGAATATCGATGCGGCCGTGCAGGTCGAAAAGACCGGTTACCAGGGATGGCAGAACTGTTACCGCGTGAGTAACGGCGAAGTCGAAGTGATTGTGACGGCGGACGTAGGCCCCCGCGTGATTCGCTATGGCTTTGTGAATGGGCAGAACCTCTTCAAGGAGTATCCGGAACAGCTCGGCAAGAGCGGCGAAGAGAAATTCCAGCTTCGCGGCGGCGACCGTGTCTGGAAGGCCCCCGAAGACCCCGTGGCCACCTGGGCGCCGGATAATGTTCCGGCCGTCGTTCGCGTCACTCTGGCGGGACTGATTGCCCGCGCCCCGGTCGAGCCGCTGACCGGTCTGCAGAAGGAGATCCAGGTGAGCATGGCTTCCTCCGGCACCGCGGTCACCGTGATCCATCGCATCGCCAACCATGGCTTGTTCCCGCTCGAGTTTTCGCCCTGGGTCCTCACCATGATGGCGCAGGGAGGCACCGCCGTCACCGGCTTCCCGCCGCGCGGCAAGCATCCGCAGAGTCTCGAGGCGACCAACCCGCTGGTGATGTGGGCGTACACCAACCTGGCCGATCCGCGTTGGAAGTTCACCCGCAGGTACGCAACCCTCCTTCAGGACCCCAACAACACCGACGCTCAGAAAATCGGCCTGTTCAATCGCGACACCTGGGCCTTCTACTTTCTGAATGGCGAAGCTTTCCTGAAGCGGGCGCAGGCCGATCCCTCGAAGACCTATCCGGACTTCGGGTGCTCGTTCGAGACCTTCACCAACAACGAGTTTCTGGAGATGGAGACGCTCGGCCCCTTGACCCGCGTGGTTCCCGGCCAGACCGTGGAGCAGACCGAGCACTGGATGCTCTTCCGCAACGTTCGCCTCCCCGAGTTGACCGACGAGGCCCTGACTCAAACGCTGGAGCCGCTGCTCGAAGCATCCAAAGCCAGCCAATTAGAATCGGGCGGGCAGTGAGCCCGACTACCTCAAGCTGAGCTCTATGGAAGCGGCATAATCAGCCAGTTATATTCAGTCGGCGGCAGGGACGAATGGACTGAGTATCGACATTAGCAGTCCGGCCGGCCCGGAAAGTTGCTATCCCAAAAGGGCTAACCAGCCAGCTCGCGCCGAGGTCCCACAAGGGCTTGGCGTAAGTCTGTTATCGTGCAAGAATGGCTAGAATTCAGCGCGCGCTTATCAGCGTGACCGACAAGACCGGCGTCCTGGAATTCGCCGCGGCGCTCCATGCCATTGGAGCCGAGATCGTTTCCACCGGGGGAACCGCCCGGCTGATTCGCTCGGGCGGCGTCCCGGTCAAGGACGTGGCGGGAGTCACCGGCTTTCCCGAGATGCTCGACGGCCGCGTGAAGACGCTCGACCCGCACGTGGCGGGCGGCATCCTGGCCATCCGCGGCAACCCGGCGCACATGCGCGCCATCGCCGAACACCACATCCTGCCGATCGACATGGTGGTGGTGAATCTGTACCGGTTCGAGGATGCCGCGCGCAAAGCCGGCGTCGAGCGCGCCGAGCTGATCGAGAACATCGATATCGGCGGCCCCACCATGATCCGCGCGGCGGCGAAGAATTACCACGATGTGGCCGTGGTGGTTTCGCCGGACGATTATGAAGCCATTGCGGCCGAGCTGCGCGCGAGCGGCGGCGAGCTGGCGCCGGCCACTCATTGGCGACTCGCCAAGAAGGCGTTCCGCACCACCGCGGATTACGACGCCGCCATCAGCGCGCGCCTCGAACAGGAGGACGCGGCCGGCGAACTGCCCGAAGACCTGGCGATGCGCGCGCCCAAGGTGATGGACCTCCGCTACGGCGAAAACCCGCACCAGTCCGCGGCGCTTTATGGCAGAGCGGGACAGGGAATTGCCGGCTCCGCGCAGTTGCAGGGCAAGGAGCTGTCTTACAACAATCTGGTTGATCTCGACGCGGCATGGCAGTTGGCGCTCGAATTCACAGACCCCGCCGTGGCCATCATCAAACACACCAATCCGTGCGGATGCGCCGAGCAGGCAACGCTGGCCGAAGCCTGGCGCAAGGCGCTCGAATGCGACCCGGTGTCGGCTTATGGCAGCGTGGTTGGCATCAACCGCACGGTGGATGTGGAGACTGCGCGCGAAATGGCCAAACTGTTTGTCGAGGCCGTGGCCGCGCCGGACTACGCGCCGGAAGCGCTGGCGGTTCTCGCCGCCAGGAAGAACCTGCGCCTGATGAAAGTCGCGCCCGGTCTGGATCGCCTGGTGGTGAAATCGATCACCGGCGGCTACCTGGTGCAGAAAGCGGATCGCGTGACGCTGGACCGCGCCGCGGCGCTGGTCAAGACCAGGCGCGCGCCGACCGAAGAGGAATGGCGCGCGCTCGAGTTCGGCTGGGTGGTGGCCAAGCACGTCAAGTCGAACGCGATTGTCTACGCCCGCCCCGGGCAGACCGCCGGAGTCGGCGCCGGCCAGATGAGCCGCGTCGATTCGGTGAAGATCGGCGCCATGAAAGCCGTGCTGCCCCTGGGGGGAACGGTGGTCGCCTCCGACGCGTTCTTTCCGTTTGCCGATGGCTTGGAAGAAGCCGTGAGGAACGGCGCGACGGCGTTCATCCAGCCGGGCGGGAGCGTGCGCGACCACGAAGTGATCGACGCCGCCGACCGGCTGGGCGTGGCCATGGTCTTCACCGGCGTGCGCCACTTCCGCCACTGAGCGCTTGGGCGCGGTTTTCCCGGCCACCCGTTCGGCGACTGTGTTCGTATATTACGGAGGACGCGCCAGTCAGAAGTCCGGCGCCTCCTGAGACGGCGATATATGGCGACGGAAGCCCCCGATAATAGCGGAGACGCTCCGCGGCGGATGGCGCGGCGGGACGGCCGAGCCATGGCGCAGCTCTACGATCGGCACGGGCGCCTGGTTTACGCGGCTGTCCTGAGCGTCGTGCGGAACCAGGCGGCAGCCGAGGATCTGGTCCAGGAGACGTTTCTGCGCGCCTGGAAACGCGCGCAGATTTCCGGCGGGCAAAAGGGCGCGGAGGGGCCGTGGCTGCTCGCGGTGGCGCGCAGCCTGGCGCTCGACTATGTGAAATCCCGGGAGGAACCTGGCAGGCCGCCGCCGGCATTAGAACATGCCAGCCTGTATGTCGGCGTGGAAGCCTTCGAATTGTCCCTGGAGCAGGCGTCGCCCGTCCAACCAACGCCGGGCCCGCCGACTCCGGTCGCCGCTCCGCCTGCCCGGTTACGCCGCCGCCTGCTGGCATCGGTGGGCGTTCCCGAGCGGCATTACGGCTGGCCGGTTGCCTGGGCCGCGGCGGCCCTGCTCTGTCTTTCCGCGGCCGTATATTTCAGCGGGCGCGAGCGTCAGTACGCTGAAGAGAGCCTGAGCCTGCGCCGGCAGTTGGGCGATCAAACCACCGAGGTCCACCGCTTGCAGGAGGCTCTCGTCGTCCTCGGCGAACCCGGCGCCATTGAAGCCGCATTCGGTCAGGGCGCGCCCGCGCAGCCCAGCGGCCGCGTCTTCGTCAACCCCATTCGCGGCGTGATGCTGATCGCTTCCCATCTGCCGCCGGCGCCGGCGGGCATGATCTACGAAATGTGGATCGTCTCCAAAGCCGGCGTGCCCCGCCCGGCCGGCGTGTTCCAGCCGGGCGCCGATGGCACGGCCATCCACATCGAGCCGGGCCCGGTGGACGTGGGCGCCGCGGCGGAGGTCGTCGTTACGCTGCAACAAGAGCCCGGCGCCTCGCAGCCTGCCACGGAGCCTGTGATCGTCGTGCCTGTGCGCGAGCATCGGCAATGACGTGACGTGGCGCACGCACTCGTGCGTGCGCGGGCCGGGCTTTGCCCGGCTGCGCCGATTGGCAATCGGCTCGCAGGTTGGCAACCTGGATGACATCCTGCCCCACACGGCCGGGGGTGTCCGGACCCTACAGATTCTGGCACGTCATGACCGTCACTGTTTCTTAACTTTCGGGGGGGCTTGACAAGCGGGCGCGGGCGGTTAGAATATTTCTCATCTACAGAGTACCTATGCAACCCGCTTGCGAGCATACCCGCACCCAGGTCCTGGCCCGAAGAGACGGGGTGGACTACGTGGAATGTCTGGATTGCCGTCAGATTTTCGAGGCCGAAGACCTGGAACCCGTCAAAACCGAGGAAGAGGACGAATAGCCGTCCCGGCCTGCTCGTTGACAAAACCACCACGGCGCCATCGCCGAATTACAGGGCCTGAAGGCCATGTTTAGCAGATCGCATGCCGTACCGTGATACAAGGCTGCGGAGTCAGGTTGCGAACTTGTGAGACGCGACACTAGGATGGAGGGAAATGCTCGATCTCGCATACGTTCGGAACAATTTCGATGCGGTTGCGGCCCGCCTGGAGACGCGCGGCGGCAGCGCCGGCCTAGAACAATTCCGGGAACTGGACCGGAAGCGGCGGGCGGCGATCACGGAATCCGAGCAGCTCAAGGCGCAGATCAATGCGCAGAGCCAGAAGATCGGGCAGATGAAGCGGGAAGGCCTCGAAACCACCGCCGAACAGGAGGCCGTGCGCGCGTCCAAAGCGCGGGTGGCGGCGCTCGAAGAAGAGCAGAAGACTTTCGACGACGGCTTTCGCGAGCTGCTGGCCGGCATCCCCAACCTGCCGCATGAATCGGTGCCGGTGGGTAAGAGCGAAGCCGACAACGTCGAGGTGCGGCGGGTGGGCGAGCCGCGGCCATTCGATTTCGCACCCAAGGCGCATTGGGATCTGGGGCCGGAGCTGGGAATCCTGGACCTGGAGCGCGCGGCCAAAATCACCGGCGCGCGGTTTGCCCTTTACTGGGACATGGGCGCGAAGCTGGAGCGGGCGCTGATCAACTTCATGCTCGATGTGCACACACGAGAGCACGGCTACACCGAGGTGCTGCCGCCGTTTATGGTGAACTCGCGCAGCCTGTTCGGCACCGGCCAGTTACCCAAGTTTCGGGAAGACCTGTTCAAGTGCGAAGGGCAGGACCTGTGGCTGATTCCCACGGCGGAAGTGCCGGTGACCAATATTTACGCCGGCGAAACGCTGGAGGCGGACGCGCTGCCGGTAAAGCTGTGCGCCTACACGCCGTGTTTCCGCAGCGAGGCGGGCTCATACGGGCGGGACGTGCGCGGCATTATCCGCGTCCACCAGTTCCAGAAAGTGGAGCTGGTAAAGTTCACCAGGCCGGAGGCGAGCTACGACGAGTTGGAGAAGTTGACGGCGGATGCCGAGGACATTCTCCAGCGGCTGGAACTGCCGTTCCGCACCGTGGTGCTTTCGACCGGCGACCTGGGTTTTTCCTCAGCCAAGACGTATGACATCGAGGTCTGGCTGCCGGGGCAGAACGGGTACAAGGAGATTTCGTCCTGCTCGAATTTCGAGGCGTTTCAGGCGCGCCGGGCGGGGATTCGCTTTCGCGGCGGCAAGAAGGCGGAATACGTGCACACGCTCAATGGCAGCGGCCTGGCGGTGGGCCGCACCTGGGTCGCCATCATCGAGAACTACCAGCAGCGGGACGGCACGGTGGTGATTCCGGCTGCGCTGCGGCCGTATCTGAACGAAGAAACGATCCGCCCGCGGAAATAATCGCATGAACCTCGAATTGTTGGGCAACCTGCTGAGGCTTCGCTATCGGCTGATCTGGGCCAAGACGCGTTCGCGCGGCGGCAAGATTGCGCTGTTCATGTCGGGCTACCTGCTGCTGATAGCGGTGATGGTCCTGCTCGGCACCGGTGGATTCGGCGCCGGCATCGTAGCGGTGCGGGCGGGGAAAGCCACCCGGGTCGCCGCCGAGGTGATTTTCGGCGTGTATTTGTGCGCCACCATCGGGACCGTGATTCTGGGATTCGGCATGAATGCCATTTTCGCGGAAAGCGAAATGCGGCGGTATCCGCTGCGGGCGCGGGAACGGAGGCTGGCGCGGCACCTGGTGGCGATGCTCGATCCCTACTGGTACCTGGTGGTGGGGCTCGATCTCGGCCTGCTCTTCGGCCTGTACCTGTTCGGCGCCGGGCTTTTCTGGCTCGGTCTGGTGGCGGTGCTGCTGCTGTACGTGTGCAACTATGTGACGGCGCGGGTGGTGAGCACGATTGTGGAACGGCTGGTGGCGCGGCGCGGCGGCGCCACCCTGGTGATGGCGGTGATTTTAGTCTTCAGCATGGGGCCCAGCTTCCTGATGCCGTACTTGCAGAAGCACCCGCACGCCGTCGACCCCTACCTGGCTTGGGGGAAGTGGACGCCGCCATATGGCGCGGCGCTTGCCATGACGCACCCGGATCTATCGGCGGTGTGGGGACTGGGGCTGATCCTGAGATGGACGGCGCTGCTGGGCGCGGCGATGGTGGCGCTGGAGCGGTGGCCGGTACGGGCGCGCGTGGCGGCATCCGGGAAGCTCCAGTGGGCCAGCCGTTACGAGCGCGTGGGCGCTTTCCTGGGACCGCAGAACGCCATCCTGATCGGCCAGTGGCTGCGGTTCTTTTCGCGCAACAACCGCTTCCGCATGATGTATCCGCTCTCGCTGCCGCTGGCGGGGTTCCTGGTTTATGCGCTGACGCGGCAGCCGGGGATGGCGTTTGGGCCCAAGGTCGAATTCGCTTCCGCCATGGGCGCCTTTGCGGTGATCGGCTTCATCGGCACCGCCCAGTTCGCGGTCAATCAATTCGGCTATGTGGGCAATGGGCTGCGCCGCTACCTGCTGTTGCCCGCCGATCCAGCGGCGGCGCTGCGCTCTTGCAGCTACACCTTTGCCCTGCTGAACGCGGTGCTGATCGCAGTCGGGCTGCTGGCGTGGCCCTTCGTCAGCCGGGGTAAGTTCGATCCGCTGATGATTCCGCTGCTGGCCGGGTGCAGCCTGACGGGCATGTTCCTGTATTTGACCGCCGGCCTGTGGGTAAGCCTGCTGGCGGCGCGCCGCGGCAATTATTACAGCAGCTTCGGCAACGATCTTTCGTTCGCCGGCAACGTGGTTATGATTGCCTCCATGCTGAGCCTGGTGTTTCTGCCGCCGGCGGCCGCCAAGCAGTGGCCTGACGTATTCTGGTCCGGTTACTGGTGGGTGACCGTGGCCGCAGCCGGGCTGGCCTTCGGCATCTATCGGATGTCGCTCGAGCGCGCTTCGGTGTGGTTTCGCGCGCGGCGCGAGCGGCTGCTCGCCATTATGGAAGGGAGATCCTGAATCGATGAGTTCCGCCATCCTGATGCGCAACCTGGCCAAGAAGTACGGCACGGTGGTCGCGGTGGAAGACCTTTCGCTGGCCGTGCCCAAAGGCTCGATGTTCGGGTTTCTGGGGCCGAACGGCTCGGGGAAAAGCACCACCATCGGCTGCCTGACGGGGCTGCTGGATCCTTCGGCCGGCGAAATGGAAATTCTGGGCGAGCGCTTCACCGCCGAGAGCGCGGACCTGAAGCGGCGGATGGGAGTGATGCCGGAAACGCTCGGCCTGTTCGAACCGCTCTACGCGCATGAGTTCCTGGCGTTCGTGGCGCGCATGTTCGGATTGGATGGGGCGACCACGCGGACGCGCGTGACCGAGCTGCTGGCGGCGCTGGAGCTGACCGACACGCGCAAGACGCTGGCCGAGTTCTCGACCGGCATGCGCAAGCGGGTGGCGTTCGCGGCGGCGGTGATCCATTCGCCGGAAGTGCTGTTCCTCGACGAGCCGTTCGAGAGCATCGACCCGGCCGGCGTGGCGCTGATGAAGCAGTGGCTGCGCCGGTTCACCGAGCAGGGCCGCACCGTGTTCATCACCAGCCACGTGCTCGAAACCGTAGAGCGGCTGTGCACCGCCGTGGCCATCATCACCAGGCCGGGCAAGCTGGTCTGGCAGGGCGACATCACGGTGCTGGCCAACGATGGCTCGATCCAATACGACGGCCAGGAATTCCACGCGCTGGAGCCGCTGTTCCTGCATCTGACCGGCCAGCATTACGCGGATTTGAACTGGCTGTAAGGGCGTTAGCCGTGCCTCTGTACCGTCACCGAGGGCCCTCAAGCGGCAGTGCGCTGATCGCCTTGTAGCCGGGGTCAGTCTGACCACCTGCCGGCGCGTAGCGGCCATCCGCTTCCCGGATCAGGAAAAGCAGGTAACTGCGCTTTGAGGTGTCGGACGGATCGAAAGAGACCAGCATCGGCCCGCTCAACGCCGCCCATTTGGATACTGCCTCGCGATAATGGTGCAACACGAACTGTCGAATGGTCGTATCCCCCTTGAGGACAGCACAAACCTCAAAAGAAGTCTCGACGCCGATGGACCGTATTCTGCTTTTCTTGCCGTCATTGTCTTGGGAAAAGATATTGGGCAGGAAGGATTCTTCTTTTGTATCGGCGGTCTTGCTTGCCGGCGTGGCAATAACCACCAGGTCGGATCTGTCAAGCAGTTGCCGATAGGAAAGCACCTCCATTATCCGGGCCGTTGACAGGGGCGCCATACTACACGCCAGGGCAAATGCGATCGGCAGGCATCGAGAAAGTGTCATGAGCTTATCCTTTCGTATCACTGACGTCGATACTAATCTCAGAATTGAAAGTACACAAATGGCACCGCGCGGCCGCTGAAGCCGATCAGCTCGAGGCAGAGCAGGCACACCGCGATGGCGGAAGCATAGGCCCAGGCGGGGGCTTCGGGCAAGCGCTCAAACCAGCCGCGGCTCTCTTCGAGAACGGCCAGCACCAGCGCCGCCACGACGAACCAGAGCTGCCAGTGCCACCAGATGATGTGGCCGTGTGGGCCGCTGAACAGGCGGCCCAGAATATAGAGGCTGTCATGGAGGGTGGCGGCGCGGAAGAACACCCAACTGATGGAGGCGAGAGCGAAGGTGACCGCCACGCGCAGCGGATCAACGAGCGACCAGCGCTGGCGCTCGCGGACGCCGGCCACGCGCTCGACGGCAAGCAGCGCGCCGTGATAGCCGCCCCAGATGACGAAGTTCCAGCTCGCGCCGTGCCACAGGCCGCCTAGAAGCATGGTGAGCATCAGGTTGCGGTAAGTGTGCCAGCGCCCGTGGCGATTGCCGCCGAGCGGAATGTACAGGTAATCGCGCAGCCAGGTGGAGAGCGAAATGTGCCAGCGGCGCCAGAACTCGGTGATGCTGCGGGCCAGGTAGGGGCGGCGGAAGTTCTCGGGGAAATGAAAGCCGAGAATCTGCGCCAGGCCGATGGCCATATCGGTGTAGCCGGAGAAATCGAAAAAGATCTGGATGGAAAACGCGATCACGCCGCTCCAGGCGGCCAGCCAGCCGGGATGCGCCGCCGGATCGCGGAAGAACGCGTCGGCGAGGCGGGCGAACTGGTCGGCAATGGCAAGCTTCTTGACCAGGCCGAAGACCACCAGCAGCGTGCCGCGCAGGATTTCCCGGGCGTCGGGCGCGCGCCAATGGTAAAGATCGGCGAAGAAATGGCGCGCACGTACGATGGGGCCGGCCACCAGTTGCGGGAAGAACGCGATGTAGAGGGCGTAATCGACCACGTCGGTGATGACTTCCTGCTCGCCGCGGTAGACATCGATCACGTAGGACATGCTCTGGAAGGTGTGGAAGCTGATACCCATCGGCAGGATGATGTGCAGCGCGAAGGCATCGAACGGCCGGGCCAGCGCCCACGCCAGGTTGCCGGCCAGGAAATTGTAGTACTTGAAGAAACCGAGAAAGCCGAGGTTGGCGGCCAGGCTCATCACCAGGGCGGCCTTGCGTTTGGGGCCGGCGGGCAGGCGCCGCATCCACATGGCGGCGGTGTAATCGATGGCGGTGAGGACGATGATCAGCAGGACGAATTTCGCGTTCCAGCACATGTAGAAGAAATAGCTGGCGGCGAGCAGAATCCAGCGGCGGGCCGGGAGGGGCAGGGTATAGAACAGCACCAGCACGACCACGAAGAAGGCGAAGAATTGCGGGGTGTGGAAGAGCATCAGTGCGCCTCCGGCGTACCGGCGAGCAGGCGGCCGATTTCGGCGGCGAGCATCATGGAGAACTGATAGCCGCCCTCTTCATTGACGTGGAGCGCGTCGCCGAACAGCTCGGGGCGCTCGAGCGAATCGAACATGTGCTCGGGCAAGAGGACGACGCGGCCGGCGGCGGCGAACGCGCGCGCCATGCTGTCGGGGTCGGGCGGCGGCGGATCGGGGCGCACCACCGGCCCGCGCGGCAGCCGCAGGAAGAGGAAACGGGTGCGCGAGCCGCGGTAACGGTCGAGAATGGCTCCCAGCCACTGGCGCCGGTACCGCTTGAACAAGGGCGAAACGGGCGCCGGCGGATCGAGCAGCACGTGCTCGATCTCGTTGCGCTTGGCGGGCGAGAGCCAGTCGGGGAGAGTGAGCGTCTTCGCGTTCCAATCCACCGTCATGCCGGCCAGGCTGTGACGCTCCCAAACCGCGTTGTAATACCATTCCTGCGCGTGTTCCTCCTGCAGGCGGGCGGCTTCCAGGCGCGTGCGCGGATGCTCCAGAAAGGCCTGGAAATCGTGCTGGTAGATGAGTCCCTTGAAGAGAACCGCTTCGGCGGCGTGAGCGCGGTTAGGCCAGCTCGGGTAGGAGAAGACGAAGCGGGGCAGGTCCGCCACGCGCAGCAGCGGCGCGAGGTAGTTGATGTCGAGATCGCGATCGGCCTGGTCCTCCCAGGTGCGATCGTCATAGCTGTCGAGCGGAACCAGAATGGCGTCGTAGCGGTCGCAATCGGGATCCACCTCGCGCAGCATGTAATACCAGCAGCGGGGCGTGGTGCCGGGGACCGAGATCGTGCCGAAGGCGCAGCCGGTGTTGCCGGTGAGCAGGTTGGCGACGCGCGACTTGAGGCCCATGCGGGAATCGCCCACGGTGAGCACCTGGCGGTAGCGGCCGACGGGTCGCCGCTTTTCGATGTTGAGATAGGTTTCGAGAAACCCGGCGGTGGAATTGGGTTCGAGAATGGAAACGTACCAACCGGTGCGAAACGCCAGCGCGTCGAGCGAAAAAAAGAGCAGCAGCGCGAGGCCGAGCCGCGCTGGAACGGAGAAACGACGGGTCACCAGCGCCATTATAGCGGCGTGCGGCGGGAGGGCGGGGCGGGGTTGGGCGGCCCGGATTACGTGAGCGTGGGGCTTTGGGGGGCTGACATCGGCCGTTGCCGAAAGCACAGGGATACCAGAAACCGAAACATTCTGCTAGAGTCTTGTTGTGGGCGTCGAGTACGATGAGATCGGCATTTGGTCGGAGGTCAAGCTTGCCATCATCAGAAAGTACGCGTCGGCCTACGCCACGATCATGGAAGCGCAACGGCGGCAGCGGATCCGAAGTCTGCGCTGGATCTACATCGACGCCTACGCCGGGCCGGGGTATCACCTTTCGAAAACGAGCGGCGAAGTGGTGGAGGGAAGCCCCCTCATCGCGTTGAACACGAGTCCACCGTTTCACGAGTATCACTTCATCGACACCGAGCCGCGTCGCGCGGAGCAATTGCGCACGCTTGCTGGAGATCGGGCGGATGTTTTCACCTACAGCGCAGACTGCAACAAGGTGCTGCTGCGTGAAGTGTTTCCACGGCGAGATATGAGGACTACAGGCGGGCTCTCTGCCTGCTGGACCCATACAACATCGACCTCACCTGGCAGGTGATTGAGGCGGCCGGTAAGGCCCGGTCAATCGAGATTTTCATGAACCTCATGATTATGGACATTAACCGGAATGCCCTGCGTCGGAACCCGGACAACTCGATTCAGAGCAAGGTGGATCAACTCACCCGGCTATGGGGCGACGAGTCTTGGAAGGAAGCGGGCTACGATCAAAGAGAAACCCTCTTTGATTACAGTGTGCCGGTGAAGGTATCCAACGAACGGTTCGCGGAAGCATTCCGTGAGAGGCTGGAAAAGAAGGCCGGGTTCAAGTATGTGCCGCCCCCGATGCCGATGAAGACGAAAAGTAACTCGACGATCTACTATCTGTACTTTGCCTCCCAAAAACCGGCTGCGGCTGGTATAGTGAGCGACATCTTCGACAGCTACCGCAGGAAGCAGGGACTTTGAGATGGCGACGAATTCGCACATTGAGTGGACGGACGCAACGTGGAACCCGGTAACTGGCTGCTCGAAGATCAGCCCGGGGTGCAAACACTGTTATGCGGAGCGTCTTGCCCTGCGGCTTCAGGCGATGGGCCAGAAGAACTACCGGAACGGCTTTGAAGTGACCCTTCAACCCCAAATGCTGGAACTGCCGCTGCGGTGGAAATCCCCCAGGCGGATCTTTGTCAACTCAATGAGCGATCTGTTTCACCAGGACGTTCCGCTCTCCTACATCAAGGAGGTTTTCTCGGCGATGCGGCGGGCACATTGGCACCAGTATCAGGTATTGACGAAACGATCCGAGCGACTGCTGGAATTGAGCCCGCGTCTGGAATGGGAGCCGCAAATTTGGATGGGCGTCAGCGTTGAGAACGAGGATTATCTCGACCGGATCGACCACCTGCGAAGAACCGGGGCGCACGTCAAGTTTCTCTCGCTGGAGCCGCTGCTGGGCCCGCTGCGCAGACTAAAGTTGCGTGGGATTGACTGGGTCATTGTGGGTGGCGAATCCGGGCCGGGGGCTCGGCCCGTCGATCCCGCCTGGGTGATGGACATTCGAGACCAATGTGCAGGTGGTGGCGTGGCTTTCTTCTTTAAGCAGTGGGGCGGCGTGCAGAAGAAGCGAGCTGGGCGCGAACTGGAAGGCAGAACCTGGGACGAGATGCCGGAGGAGTTGGTGACGCTATAGCGTCTTAGCGCAGTGGAGGACGCTCGGAAATGTGAGCATGCCATTAAGGCGCGATTTGCCCTAATGGATTGAGGGACGGCAACCACCGATCTGGAAGCGAAAGAATGAACCGAAAATACGCCGTCATTTTCGAGCGGGCGGAAACGAACTGGGCGGCATACGTTCCCGATCTGCCGGGCTGCGTGATAACCGGAAAAACGTTGGACGAGACCGAACGGAACATCCGGGAAGCGATATCAGGTCACCTCGACACGCTGCGGGAGTTCGGCGAAACGGTCCCCGAGCCAACCAGTATCGCCAGGGAGATCGAGGTCACGCCAGCCGCATAGTCGACTCGGCTGCTACACTCTGACGCGGGTTGGTCAAGGGCGGTGCGCGTCACACACGGAAGACCGGCTCGAGAGTGGAGACTTTGGTCTTCAGTCCCGCCAGTTCGTCGGCGCTCAGCTTGGGCAGCGGGGCTGACGCTAGCTCCAGGGCCAGGTCCCAGATGCGTTCGTCGCCGGGCGGGACGGCAGCAGTGATCTCCTGGTTCAAGGTGAAGCGGAGCGCCAGGCGAGCCATCTCGCGATCGTCGATCGGCTGATACCAACACTTGGGATACTTGCGATCGCTCTCCTTCATGCCCGCCGGCCACATGCCGAAAGCGAGGGCCTTGAGTGCCATGCGAGCCATCCCCTTCGACTTGGCTTTGGCCATGATCTGCGGGCCGAAGCCGCCATTCTCCCAAGCGTTAACGTTCACCGGGAACAGCACGCTGTCCAGTTCGAGCGCGTCCATCAGACGGAGAGCGGCCGGGGCGTGGTGAGCGGAGAAACCGAGATGGCGGACTTTGCCCTCCTTGCGAGCCGCAACAAATGTTTCCGCGGCTCCGCCTGGGGCGAGAATCTTCTCGACATCATCCATCGAGCCGACGGCGTGAAACTGGTAAAGGTCCACATGATCGGTGTGGAAACGCCGGAGGCTGCGCTCCAGTTCCTCGCGGGCGCCCTTGGCGTCGCGGCTCATGGTTTTTTCGGCCAGGAAGACCTTGTTGCGATATGGCTGCAAGGCTTCGCCGAGTTTGATCTCGGCTTCGCCATCGAAATAGGACGGGGCACAGTCGAAGTAGTTGACGCCCCGGTCATAGGCTGCCGACACGCGGCGCGCGGCCTCCTCTTGCGAAAGGCCGCAAACCACGATGCCGCCGAGGGCGAGGATGGAGAGATCGATGCCATCCTTGTACGCGCGGCGCGGCAGAGTTGCGGTTGCGCCGTATGCGGCGGTTGCTGTTATGGCGGCGGCAGCACCCAGAAACTCACGACGATCCATAGGCCGGTTCCTCTGGGAACATTATAGTGCTGTTCGGGAGAGCAAACCGGGCAAGCTAAAGCATGCCCCACCAGTGAGGTATTAGCTATTAGCTTGCCCGTTTGACGATCGAGGCGGCGCGACGCGATACTGGGCAGATGACCAGCGCCGCGCCGACAGCCGCCCTTCTGGTGCGCAACCTGCGAAAGGCGTACAAGGACGTGCTGGCCGTCGACGGCCTGGAACTCGAGGTGCGGACAGGCGAGTGCTTCGGGTTGCTGGGACCGAACGGCGCCGGGAAAACGACCACCATGGAAATCTGCGAGGGGCTGGTATCCGCCGATTCGGGCGAAGTCGAGATGCTGGGGATGCGCTGGGATTCCGACGCCGGGAAACTGCGCCAGCGGCTCGGGGTGCAATTGCAGGATACGCAGCTCGCGGACAAGCTCACTGTCCTGGAGACGGTGCGCCTGTTTCGCAGTTTTTACCACGCGGGACCCACGCCGGCCGAGGTGATCGCGCTGGTGCAACTCGAAGAGAAGAGCAAATCGCGGGTGGGCAATCTCTCGGGTGGCCAAAAACAACGGCTGGCGATGGCTTGCGCGCTGGTGGGCGATCCCGATTTTCTGTTTCTGGACGAACCGACCACCGGCCTGGATCCTCAGGCGCGGCGCCAACTCTGGGACTTGATCGAGGAGTTCAAAGCCTCGGGCCGGACGATCCTGCTGACCACCCACTATATGGACGAAGCCGAGCGGCTGTGCGACCGGATAGCCATCATGGACCACGGCAAGGTGATCGCGCTCGGCACGCCGCGCGAGCTGATTGCTTCGATCGGCGTCGAGCACGTGGTGGAGTTTTCGGCCGGAAGCGCGGCGAAACCGCTGGCCGTCTCGGCGTTGCGCCAGTTGGAGGGTGTGCGCGACGTCCGCAGCGAGAACGGCAGCGTGCGGATGCAGGTCACCGAGTTGCATCGCGCGGTGCCCGCGTTGCTCGACGAACTCAGCCGGCAGGGTGTTCCTCTCACCGAGTTGCGCACCCATTCGGCTTCCCTGGAGGACGTCTTCGTCACCTTGACGGGACGGCACTTGCGCGATGAGTGAGATCGACATCCCCAATCTGCCGGCCAGCCAGGCTGCCCGGAAATCCCCGCGGCCAGTTGCGTGGACCGAGCGACCGCTGGCGCAGTTGACGCTGGTGCGGTTCCTCGAATTCACCCGCGAGCCGGAAGCGCTGTTCTGGGTGTTCATCTTCCCCATTCTGCTCGCCGCCGGGCTCGGCATCGCCTTCCGCAACCGGCCCGCGGATGTGCTGAAGATCGCCACCGTGACGCCGCAACTGGCGCAATCGCTGCGCCAGGAGAAGCTGCTCGATGTAGCGGAACTGCCGGCGGCGGCCGCCGAAGAAGCGCTGCGCAATGGCAAGATAGCGCTGCTCGCGGTGCCGGCGCCGGACGGCGGGGTTGTTTACCGATACGACGATACCAATCCGGAAGGCCGCACGGCGCGCATGCTGGCGGATCGCGCGGTCCAGCGGGCTGCCGGCCGGATCGATCCGGTTGCCTCGAGCGACCGTTTCCTGCGCGAGCCGGGGTCGCGCTACATCGATTTCCTGATCCCCGGCCTGCTTGGAATGAACTTGATGGGCAGCGCGATCTGGGGGATGGGATTCGCCATCGTGGACGCCCGGCGCAAGAAACTGATGAAGCGCCTGGTTGCCACACCCATGCCGCGGCATTACTACCTGCTGTCGTTTCTGCTTTCGCGGCTGCTGCTGCTGGTGGTGGAAGTGGGCGTGCTGTTGGGTTTCGGGGCGGTGGTGTTCGGCGTGCCGGTGCGCGGATCGTTGCTCGATCTGGGGCTGCTGTGCGTGCTGGGTTCGCTCGCATTCAGCGCGCTTGGATTGTTGATCGCATCCCGCGCCAGAACCATCGAAGCCGCATCGGGCCTGATGAACACGGTGATGATGCCGATGTGGATCGTGTCGGGAGTGTTCTTCTCGGCCCAGCGATTCCCCGATTTCGTCCAACCGATCATCAAGGCGCTGCCGCTAACGGCTGCCATCGACGCTCTTCGGATGAACATGCTGCAAGGGGCGAGCCTGGCGCAGTTGGCGCCGCAGATGGGAGTGCTGGCAGCCTGGCTGATGGTCTGCTTCGGCCTGGCGCTCAAACTCTTTCGCTGGCGCTAGGCCGGCGCAAGGAGCCGCGGTACGGCCGGCAAGGGAAGCTGGATAGTAGGAAGCGCTGGCCGGAGAAGTGGATTGTACTCCTTACCGCACCGCAGTACCATATCGACGTGAACATGCGCGGTGTTTGCTCAATCGCGGTGATAGCTGTCTCGCAGGTTGCAGGGCAACAACCTAGTGCGCCTCTCCAGCCGCCGTTTGGTCCTGCGAATCAGATGGTTTCTCCCGATGGAGCTTACGCTCTTTTTGGCATCGATTGGGCGGCTCAGCTCTGGCTGGAAGACAAGAGTACGCAGGGGCGCAAGATGGTGTTCGAGGTGACGATACAAACGCTCACCTTGGCGTGGTCGCCCGACAGCGCCGCTTTCATCGCAAACGACCGCGCCGTGAGCGATCTGGAGATGGCCTACATCTACGACGTGAAGACGCTCGACCGGCTTGACCTGCGCAGCCGAATTCTTGCCGCCGACGCGGGAGCGGCCCGTTTCGTACCTGGTAAGAACACCGCGCCGCATTCGTATTTTCACGCGATTCGATGGCTCGACGCGCGGCACGTCGAGGTGCAACTGCATGGTCACACCGACGGCATCCGGGCCGGGAGATCCGTGCGGCCAGGCGATTGTTTCGACCTTCGCTATCGCGTCGGCAGGGATGGCGCGGTGGAGAAACTGTCGCAGCGCGTTTCCGCGCTCACTGCGACAGGTTGCCCTTGGACGGAATAGGCGCGTCGAGATCGTGGCTGCGATGGGCCCGATTCAGACGGCGCTCATCACAATCTCGATGGCCCCTCCCCGGATCAGCCGCGCCAGCGCCTCGGTTTCCACTGGAAGCAGGATCGATGGATTCGAGTCTTCAATGGTCGCCAGGATTCCGCCAATCGATTCGTCCGCGGCCAGCTTGATACCGGCCATCGATAGCCGTTCGGGCGGGATCTCGAAGCGCATTCGCCAGACTTCCCGATCGTCGATGTCCAAGAGAGAAATCCCGCTTACGCGGAGAGCGATAGGGCGGTCTGCGAGAACGAGTTTCAATCGAGCAGGGGGGCGGTCGAAACGAGGCAGGTCCAGACGATGCGGCGAATCGTCCGATCTGACAAACCACCGCCGGCGGACAACCTGCGATTGGTTGAAACTTTCGTCGGCAAAGCTCCAGTACAGTTGGGTGATCAGGTAAGGCGCTCCTCCGCACTCTTTAGGGTTCGACCGAGCCGGCGGTCCGGCTTTCTCCGCGCGAGCCTGTTCGAATCGGACATGTTCGAATCGAGCAAGGCCCCATTCGTACAACTCCCGATCCTCCACTACCGATGCCAGAAGTCGCGCCCCTACCTCATCGGAAGCGTCGATCCACGCGAGATCGTCACGGTGCTCGCCGGAGACGTTCTCCAACGCGATGGGCCCGTGAGGCACCTCGACATCGAAATAATTCCCGAGCTGTTCCAGGCGTTCGATACTCTCATCCATGCGCTCCGTGATTCCGGTGAAGAAAAACTGCTGGAGCATCGTCTTTGCCAGGGGCAAACGAGTGGCGCGATAGAGTGCGTCATCGTGCGCGGGATGGATGCTTCTAAAATGATATTCCGCGAAGAAGTTGACGACGTAGTTTTCGCCGAAGGGAACCTTTCGCGAAAGCACCCACCTTGCCATCTCGCGCAGAGTGAGGTCCGCCGCCCGCGGAGGCAGGCAAGCCAACAACCCCTCGTCGACGATCCGGTAGAAGTGCTTTCTGGTATAGGTCAGATACGAGAGAAACTGCTCCACCGGGCGGCGCAAGAACGTAATGTACAGAATTTCGCGTCCGGCGATCCGCGGTGGGAACGTTCGGATGAAATGAGAGCTGATGGAACGCAGCGACGGCCGGCTCGAGATGAATTCTTCCAAATACGATTCGCCGTAGACAAAATGCGTATCGTCGACGTAGAGATTCGCGTGATCCGGGCCGAAACGTCGCTGTAACAGCGTCCGGAAGGAACTTCCGGCGCTTTTGGGAACGTGCACGTGAACGATAAGTGGCGGCCTCATTACAGTTACTCCCATCTATCTTACAGGTTCACTTCGGATTCCGTCGCTGGGCGTCCCGGTGCCGCCGATCGCGGGGTTGGTGACCGGCCTTGCCGGGGCGCTACAATGGAAGCCGCGCCTCACCGGCCGGGAACCGCCGGGACAGCGTTTTCGAGTCCTCCACACTATGCTATCGATGAGGTTGCCGTCGTCCGGGGTGGTGCCCGTCCGATACCGTGCGGGCGGAATCGGGTACTGGTCCGGGCACATTCCATTTGCGTTTGATGTGGTTGCGTCCTTGCGTCCCGCCACCTTCGTCGAACTGGGGACGCAGTATGGCGAGTCGTATTTCGGCTTTTGCCAGGCAATTCGCGATCAGGGTGTCCGCTGTTCGGCGTTTGCCGTCGACACGTGGCGTGGCGACGCGCAGACAGGCGCTTACGGCGAAGAAGTTTTCGAAGACGTCGAGAGGCACAATCGAACCTATTACGAATCGTTTTCGCGCCTGCTGCGGATGACATTCGACGACGCGGCTCCTCTTTTCGATCCGGAGACCATCGACCTGCTTCACATCGACGGCTTGCACACTTACGATGCCTTACGGCGCGACTTCGAGATATGGTTTCCGAAGGTCCGCGCCGGCGGGATCGTCCTCCTTCACGATATCGAGGTCCGGCAGGGCGATTTCGGGGTCTGGCGCGTCTGGGAGGAGTTACAGAAACAGTATCGGACATTTTCGTTTTCGCACAGTTGCGGCCTGGGTGTCATCGCGAAACCGGGACCGGCGGAGTATTCGGGCGTATTGGCGCTTTTGTTCGACCAGCGGCCCGGAGCCGCCGAAGCGGTGCGCCAGCATTACGAACTCTGTGCCGATCGCCTGGAGCTTCGGCATGCGCGTAATTCCACCGAACGAGCGGATATCAATCCGCAACTCTTTTGGCGCTGTGCCGGCGAAGAGTTCAGCGAGGATCGGAGCGTACGGCGGTACGTCTCGATTGGGCCCGACATGTCAAGCGTCCGCGTGACGGCGCCCCCGCCGGCTGCCGTCCCGGTCCAACTCAGGATAGACATTGCCGACCGGCCGATTATTCTCGAAGTCACGCAGGCGACGATCGAGGATTCCGCCGGCGAGGCGATCTGGGATTTGGTGTCGAGTCGTCCTTTGCCGGAGTTGGGTGCGGCAGGTTTGCGGATTACGCCTCTGCGGAGTGGGCGCTCCGTTCTGCTGAATGTGTTCGAGGCCGACAATTGGCTGTTGCCGCCACTCGACGAGGAACGGTTGGCGCGGCTGAAAGACGGATACGCTCTCGTCTTGCAGATGCGGCGCCTGTCCCCGCAAGGTTGTTCGGACGCAGCCGCGCCCGCGATAACGCCGCAGGATAGCGACGTGCAGCGGCGGGAGGCGCCGCTCCAACCGGCGCAAGAACTCGCGGCCGGACAGGCGGAGCAGTTGGAGGCGGCCCGGCGCAGTCTCGTGGACCGCGATCGGGAGAACGTGGCGCTCCGCGCGGCTCTGGCGGCGATGACTTCGTCGTTGACGTGGCGTCTGACCCGGCCCGTGCGCTCGATGGTCACCTTGCTGTTGAGGTCTTCGCGTGCCGAAAAGCGGCGCGACAGCGTTCCGGATTGCGCCCATCTCTACCTCGATCTGATGAAGAACTGCCTGACCCGCATGTTGTTCCCGGACTGCTCGGTGGATGTGAAGTTCCAGCCTACCGGTCTATTCGACCCGGAGGCCCGCCGGAATGGACAGGACTGGCCGAGCGAGGCCGATACCATGATCGGGATCGAGAGGCTGGCGAGCCTGGAAACCTGCCTGATCGACGCCATACTCGACAAGATACCGGGAGACTTCGTCGAGACTGGCGTTTGGAGGGGCGGGGCGTGCATTTTGATGAAGGCTGTCTTGAAAGCGCTGGCCCAGGACGACAGAAGAGTCTGGGTCGTCGATTCTTTCGAAGGGTTGCCCAAACCCAATCCCGGCGAGTATCCAGCCGACTCGCAGGACAGGCTTTGGGAATCCAACGCATACCTCGGCGTCTCTCTCGACCGGGTGCGAGCCAACTTCGAGAAATACGGACTCCTGGACGATCGGGTTCGATTCCTGAAGGGATGGTTCAAGGACACGCTGCCGTCGGCGCCCATCGACCGCATAGCGGTGCTGCGCCTCGACGGCGACATGTACGAATCGACGATGAATGTGTTGGACAACCTTTACGAGCGGGTGTCTCGCGGGGGCTACGTGGTAGTCGATGACTATGGAGCGCTGGCGAATTGCCGTGCAGCGGTCGACGCTTTTCGTGCCCGTCACGGGAGCACCGAGGAAATACACTGGATCGACTGGACCGGAATCTACTGGCGGCGATCCTGATGCGGGCCGCCGGGGGCGATGAACTTACGGTTCCAATCCGGCCTTGTCCGGATCGGCGGGAGGAACGGAGCGACCGTTCCGGATGCGTTGCCAGGCCTTGATCAGCGGGCCTCCCACAGCCCTCAGAGGCCTCGTAGCGCGCCAGGAAATCGAGCGCTCCATCTCGCCGATACGGTCCTGCGAGGCCGCCTCGCGCAGCCTGGTCTCCGCAGCCTCGGCCCGCTGCCGCTGCCCCTCCGACGCATTCTTGTAGCATTCCGCCCGCCAGGCCGCTTGCTCCAGCCGATTTTCCGCGTCCTGGGCGCGCTGCCGTTGCTCGTCCAGCAGATTCTTGTAGTGTTCCGCCTGCGCGGCCGCCTCGTGGAGCCTGGTCTCCGCGTCCTGGGCGCGCCGCCGTTGCTCGTCCAACAGGTTCTTATAGTTCTCCGCCTGCGCGGCCGCCTCATGGAGCCTGGTTTCCGCGTCCTGGGCGCGCTGCCGTTGCTCGTCCAACAGATTCTTATAGTTGTCAGCCTGCGCGGCCGCCTCATGCAGCCGAATCTCCGCATCCTCGGCCCGCGAAGCCGATTCCCGCAGCCGAATCTCCGCGTCCTCGGCCCGCGAAGACGATTCCCGCAGCCGGATCTCCGCGTCCTCGGCCCGCGAAGAAGATTCCCGCAGCCGGATCTCGGCGTCCTCGGCGCGCTGTCGCCGCTCCTCCGACAGGTTCTTGTAGTGTTCCGCCTGCGACCACAGCATCGAAGGTCTGTCGCCAGTCTCCCGCCCGGCCCGATTCGAAGCGAAATATGCGCGTTCGGATAGATCGGGCAAATCGATCATAATTTCGTATTCCGCCAGCATCGCTTCCGCGCTGCGCGGCGGATTGGCTTTCAAGCGCCGGTGGACGCAATCGAGCGGCGCGGGATCGGCGGCGAACTTGCGCAAACGATCGACCACCGCCCCCGGCAGAGATTCCACGAGGAATCCGTTCACGCCGTCTTCGATTCGATCGGCAAAACTGCCGATCCGCGTGGCCACGGGCGGAATCGCCAGCTCGAACAGTTCGTGTAAAGTGTATGAGAACGTCTCGGGCACCACCGAGAGTAAGAGCCCCAGGTCAGGTTGAATCGACCGCATAATCGCGGGCAGTTCATCCAACTTATAGGCAGGTACGACAGCGACACCGGAGCGAATAAACTCCTGGCCGTAATCGCCACAACCGACCAAATGCACGTCAGCGATGGAGAGCAGATCCGGAAGAACGCTTCGGAGCAGGTCCAATCCCTTTTGCGGAGCCATGCTGCCGAGCACGACAATCCGCAAGCGCCGGTTGGCCTCAAACCGCAGATCGAGCGGTCTCGTGGAAATCCCGAAGGAGGATGCGCCGTGTGGAATCACGTGGAAGTGCGGGCGAATCTCCGGCAGGAGGCGGCTATAGATGTCGCGAACCGAGGGGCTCGGCGCGATCATGCGAACACCGTTTCCGGCAACCGCGCGAACGAATTCGGGCCGCAGGTTCAACCATGCCGAAGAGGGAAGATTCTGGAAGACGCGATGGTGTACGTTGCCCGACGCGCAGCGCTGAAGATCCGAGCGATCGCAAGAACTGCAAACCTTGTCGCCGAAAGTCGCGAACAGAGCCGGGCAAAATGGATAATAGTCGTGGCAGACCAGTATTGTCGGCAGGCCGGTGCGCAGCGCGTCCAGGGAATGGCCGATCAGCGACGAAACCAGCACCACGTCAATTCCGTAACGGCCGACGACCTCGGCTAGCGCCGCGCGATATCTCGCATGAATCTCGGCGGTGTGCTTGATCACCGGGCTGATGCTCCACGTACGCAGCGGCGCTACGTCGGAAACGTCCTGGTATAACTGCAATTCCGCGCCAAAGCTGCCCCATGGACCGGCGGACTTCAGAACCAGGTTCTCGTGGCGCCCATCCGCACGGCCGTACTCTCTCACCCACCGCTCGGCTCCGCCACCCCAACTATGCATGATGTGGAGGTGCCGCCGTTTGGGCTGCGCCGGAGTCCTGGGTTCGCCCCGCTGCCAGCTTTCCGCCACACGGTTTCGTAATGCGACGAGAGCGGGGAGCGGCTCCGGCGATGGGCCAACGGCGGCCGGGAGGGCCGCGCCGCGAGTGTAGACGTGATCTGCAACGACGTGCGACCAGCGCAATTCCGCGGATCGCGCCGCAAACCCGAGAGGGCCTGCCGCTCCGGCATCGCGAATCGCCTCGTGATTCACGTACACACAAGAGCCCAGGAGCGCGGGAATCTCCGGGTTGAGAAACCAGCTATGGCGGTGGCAGGCCGCATCGATCTCGTCGACGGATTGGGCGATCACCTGGCCGGAGTGAAGCCGCGTGTGAGCCGCGCCGTCGTTCATCGGCGAGACGCTTGCGATTCCGGGCGTTCGCCGCGCGGTCCAGGCCAGGCGGAGATCCCACAAGGCCGGGACCGAGACATCGGCCGTCACGAACAGGAAATCCGCCGTGCCGCCATACTCGGAAGCCACCCGCTCGAATGCGCGCTCGTGCGAGAAAGGCCCGCTGAGCGTCAGACATCGAAAGTCTTCCCGCAGATCCTCTTCGGCAAGCAGCAACCCAATCGCCGCCTCTTCCCCGATCGCGTACAAAGAGCGAGCCCGGAACGACCGTGCCTTCAGTTCTCGCGCCGCCCGGACGACATCCCCGGGCTGCGCGCCGCCGACCGAAAGGAAAATTCGATAATCCGGTGCATCCGGGCGCACAAGACCCGGTCCGGGCGCCGCGTCCGCGGGTGGAGCGGAAGCCGGCTGAGGGGCGGCACCGCTCTGCGCGTTTATCGCGAACCAGTGGTAATAGGAACGACCGTCTTCCGCCGTGGCGTAGGGATGCGGGAACGCCTGCCGCAGGTCGGCGCGCTCCCGGTACGTCTTGCGATGAAGCGCAGTTACAGGCTGACCGTTGTCGAAAACACCGTAGCTCCACGGGGTTGCGCCGAGTTCGCGTTGGCCCAAGCGGTCGCATTCGGCCAGATACCACGCTCGTAACTCGTGCAGCGCCGGCATGGCGGATCCATACTTTTCGAGCATGACCTCCTGAGCTCCGCTGTCCAGGCCGGAGAAGTGATAAAAGACGAGCGGGCGCCCATTTACTGTCAAGCCCTTCTCCATGCTTCCGCTAACATCCCGATGGGTCAGATTCCAGGTGCAAACGTTGTATTCCGGATTGCGCAGGACGCGCACGCCTTCGAAGTACGACGGCGCCAGATCCGCCCATCGCTGATCCGTAAAGAGTCCTCCAGGTATGTCGTCGTAACAAAATTGCTGCAGCCGGTCCGCCCACCAATGCGCGAATCGCCTACCTTCGGGTGAGTTCCTGACCCCGAGAAAACCCAGGTTGCAGATTCCGTGCTGCAGGGCGCAAACCTCATTGTCCAGGATGGCTTCCAGAGTCTTCTCGGGCTCGGTGAGGTGTGGCGTTAAGAGAATCGAGGCGGTCTCAAACTCTCCCAACAATTGCTCCAGACGGCCGAGCAGGACGATGTCCGGATCGAAGTAAAGCACGGCCGAAACGTCATCCCGTTCCAGCAAGTGCAGGAGAGCCGGACCCTTAACTCCCGTACAGGCTTCCACGATCGAGTGTTGGAAGAGCCATTGATCGGGGTTGCCGGGACCGAGATCGAGATCGAGCGCGGATATCAGAGAATCGAAGGGCTCGTCTTCGATGCGCAGCCAATCGGGGATAGCGTCAACCAGAACGAGATGGAAGAGGAACTGCGGGTAGAGAGCCTTCACGCTACGCGCGAGCACCCTTGCCTTAGGCAGGTAGCTGCTGGTAGCACTGGTGAAAACATGAATGCCCATGCACGCCGCCGGACGAATCCACGCAGGACACCCACTTTCGCCCGGAGCTTCGACGAGGTCGAGCGTACCCCACGTTGAGGACTTCATTATAGCAACGGGCAAAGTAAGGGCTGCCGGAGGGCTTTGCGCAAATGTTACCGAACGAGTGCTACCGCCACGACAGCCGCCGGAGTTTGGCACAGTCATTTCGTGACTGGTCTTCGCGCCATTTCACTTGACTTTTCCGGTACGTAGGTCTCTATTCAGTAAAGGAGATCTGCAAATGTCGAATTACTCGAAACTGGCGGTGGGCGTAGGTACGGCCGTCCTCAGCCTGGTCCCATGTCTTGCTCAAACATCGGCTCTGGAGATCGACAGGGTCGCCAATTGGCCGGCGCCGCTGTATTGGCAGCACCCCGCGCCGTCGGGGCAGCCGGATAGCTCCGGCAGGATCGCACCTGGGCGGGAAACCCCGCAAGCCACCGAAACGGCGCAGGTTGGTGAGGCGGCGGTGTTCGTGGCGATTACGCCCTGCCGCCTGGCGGACACGCGCGCCGGCTCCGGGTTCAGCGGGGCATTCGGGCCTCCTACGCTGGCCGCCGCGGAGACGCGCGTCTATCCGGTGCCGAGCGGTCCGTGCAGCTTGCCCGCCACGGCGGTAGCTTACTCGTTCAACATCGCGGTGGTACCGGCCGGCACGATGATGCGCTGGCTGACGGCTTGGCCGGATGGGGACACCATGCCGACCCTGGCCACCCTGAACGACAAAGCCGGCCTGGTGACTTCGAATGCGGCGATTGTGGCCGCGGGCAACGCCGGCGCGATCGACATCTATGTAAGGGATGCGACGGACGTCATCCTCGACGTGAACGGTTACTACGCGCTGCCCGGCAGCCTGCCGTTCGGGGGAAGCGCGGCGGCTCCGGCGCTGACGTTCGGCGATGCTACGACCGGACTGTACTCGACCGGCACGGGATCGGTGGGCATCTCTGCGGAGGGGACCAACGTGGCGACGGTGGGATCGAGCGGTCTCTCGGTGCCGGGCAGCCTGGACTTCGGCGGCGTGATTACGTGGCAGACGAATCCGTTCATCCAGGCCGGCTTCGGGTACCAGAGCCTGGCCGTCGGACTGGGCGCCGCGATAGGCGCCGGAGGGAGTAATACGGCGGTGGGATATGATGCCCTTTCCAGCGTCGCGATGGGGGGCGCCAACACGGCGATTGGCGCCGATGCGCTGAACGCGAACACGGGGAGTTGGAATACGGCGACCGGCAGCATGGCGCTTGCGCACAATGCGACGGGGGGCAGCAACACGGCGAACGGCTTCGATGCGCTGCTTACGAACACGGGGGGAGGCAACGACACGGCGATTGGTTCCCTGGCGCTTGCGGCCAACAGCACGGGAAGCGACAACACGGCGGTTGGCTTCCAAGCGCTGAGAGAGAACACGGTGAGCCAGAGTACGGCGATTGGTTCCCAGGCGCTTGGGTCCAATACCACGGGAACCGGAAACACCGCCGTCGGTTTTCAGGCGTTACAGATCAACACCGTCGGATCCGCCAACACGGCGCTCGGCTATCAAGCGCTCCAAGCCAACGTGGGAACGGACTCGGGCCTTGCCGGGTGGTACAGCACGGCGGTTGGCGCCCGTGCGCTGCAGCTTGCCACGGGGTCCCTTAACACGGCGGTAGGGTTTGCGGCCGGGGCTTCTCTTACGGGCGGCGTTCTCAACACGTTCGTAGGGAACACCGCCGGCATGAATGCAACAACCGGCGGCTACAACGTCTTCATCGCGAATCAGGGCACCGCCTACCCCGACACCGAGTCCAACACCATCCGCATCGGAGATTCGAACCAAAGCCATACTTACATCTCTGGCATCTATGGCGTGACGCCGTCGGGTGCAGGTGAGGTGGTGATTAACTCTTCCGGCCAGCTTGGGTCGGTTACGTCGTCGCGCCGGTTCAAGACCGACATCGCGGACATGGGAGACACCACCGAGACGTTGATGAGCCTGCGGCCTGTGCAGTTCCGCTACATCGCTCACGGACCCGGCGCGCCGCTGTACTACGGGCTGATCGCGGAGGAAGTGGCCGAGATTGCGCCGGAACTGGTGGGCCGCAACGCCAACGGCGAGATCCAAACCGTTTTCTACGACAAAGTCAACGCCATGCTGCTGAACCAGGTGCAGACGCAGCAACGCCAGATCGAATCGCAGAAAGCGGAGATACAGGCGCAGAAGGAGCAATTCACGGAACTCATCGGCCATCTCGAATCCCGGTTGGCCGAACTCGAGAGCCGCGCGAAGTAACTTGCAGGGCCGTTTCGTTGGACTGGATCAGGCAGCCGTCGGGAGGAGCCAGTTCATAGTACTTCCAAATGGAAGTTTTTCGTTTTTCGTGAGGCATTCCTCGGAAATCTGCCGCTGCCCCTTATGAACCCCGGTGAAACTCCGTGACGTTCAGCATCTTGATCTAAGGGGAAAAGGAGATTCTAAAATGCCGCATTATTCGAAACTGGCGATGAGCGTAGCTTCGGCCGCCCTCAGCCTGGTCCCATGTTTGGCTCAAAGACCGGCCCTGGAGATCGATAGGGTCGCCAATTGGCAAGCACCGCTGTATTGGCAACGCCCCGCGCCGTCGGGGCAGGATAGCTCCGGCAGGATCGCGCCAGGGCGGGAAACCCCGCAGGCCACCGAAACGGCGCAGGTTGGTGAGGCGGCGGTGTTCGTGGCCATTACTCCCTGCCGCCTGGCGGACACCCGGTCCGGCAGCCTCCCGTTCGGGGCTCCTACGCTGGCCGCCGGGGAGACGCGCGTCTACCCGGTGCCGAGCGGTCCGTGCAGCTTGCCCGCGACGGCGGTGGCTTACTCGTTGAACATCGCGGTGGTGCCGGTTGGCACGATGATGCGCTGGCTGACGGCTTGGCCGGATGGGGACACCATGCCGACCCTGGCCACCCTGAACGACAAAGCCGGCCTGGTGACCTCGAATGCGGCGATCGTGGCAGCGGGCAACGCCGGCGCAATCGACATCTATGTAAAGGACGCAACGGACGTCATCCTCGACGTGAACGGTTACTACGCGCTGCCGGCCAACATGCCTTTCGGGGGAACCGCGGCGACTCCGGCGCTGACGTTCGGGAGCACGAATACCGGCCTGTATTCGGCGGGCACGGGAGAAGTGGGCATTGCTGCGGGGGGAAGCGCTGTGGCGACGGTGAGCTCGACCGGTCTATCGGTGCCGGGCAACCTGGACTTCGGCGGCATGATTACACAGAGCGGAGCGGCTCTGCTGCGTTCGAGCTCCAGCACGAACGACGTCTACGTCGGCTTCAACGAGAACGCGAGCCTGGCGGGAAGTAATAACTCGGCGCTCGGTTCCGCGGCGCTGCATTCCCTAGGCGCTAGTGCGACCAACAATACGGGCGTCGGCGCTGATGCGGGCTGGGGTATCACCTCGGGCGCCGCGAACGTTGCGGTGGGCTACTTCGCGCTTTACGACGGGGGGTGGGGCTATGGCACTGCGGTCGGCGCTTTCGCGCTCAGCAGCAGCACCTCGAATATGTTCAACACGGCACTAGGATATACCGCGGGTAAAAACCTAACGACCGGCGGCTATAACACGTATGTAGGGAATTCCGCCGGCTTCACCGGGAGCTGGGGTGGCACCCCAGCGGGGACCGGCAGCTACAACACGTTTGTAGGGAATTCCGCGGGGGCGAACGCGACGTCCGGCGGCAACAACACGTTCCTAGGGAACACCGCCGGCCAGAATGCGACCACCGGCAGCTACAACGTCTTCATCGCGAACCAGGGGACCGCGAGCCCCGACACCGAGTCAAACACAACCCGCATTGGAGATTCGAACCAAAATCGAGCCTTTATCTCCGGCATCTCCGGCACGACGACCGGCCTGTCCGGCGCCCTCCCGGTGGTGATCGACACCAACGGACAGCTTGGAACCGTTTCTTCCTCGCGGCGGTTCAAGACCGACATCGCGGACATGGGCGATACCACCGAAACGCTGATGAGCCTGCGTCCCGTGCAGTTCCGCTACACGGCTTACGGCCCCGGCGCGCCGCTGCAATTCGGGCTGATCGCGGAGGAAGTGGCCGAAGTGGCCCCGGAACTGGTCGCTCACGACGCCAACGGCGAGATCCAAACCGTCTTCTACGACAAGGTCAACGCCATGCTGCTGAACCAGGTGCAAACGCAGCAGCGCCAGATCGAGTCGCAGAAGGAGCAGTTCGCCGAGCGCATCAGCCAACTCGAATCGCGCCTGGCCGAACTCGAAAGCCGCGCGAAGTAGCTTGCTGGGGTCGCTGCGCTTGACTTATTCAAGGAAAAGGGGTTTTCTAATTGGGATAAGGAGACCCCTAAATGCTGCATTATGCGAAACTGGCGACGGGCGTAGCTTCGGCCGCCCTTTGCCTGGTCCCTTGCTTTGCTCAAAGGTCGACCCCGGATGTCGACAAGGTTGCCAATTGGCCAGCGCCGCTTTATTGGCAGCGCCCCGCGCCGTCGGGGCAGCCGGATAGCTCCGGCAGGATCGCGCCTGGGCGGGAAACCGCACAGGCCACCGAAACGGCGCAGGTTGGTGAGGCGGCGGTGTTCGTGGCCATTACGCCCTGCCGGCTGGTGGATACACGCAACAATGGGACCTTCCCTTACCCGAGCACCTTCGGCGGTCCTTCGATGGCCGGCGGGGCGACGCGGGTGTTTCCGGTGCCGAGCGGCGTGTGCAGCTTGCCGGCCATGGCGGTCGCTTATTCGTTTAACATCGCGGTGGTACCGGCCGGCACGACCATGCGCTGGCTGACGGCTTGGCCGGATGGGGACACCATGCCCACCCTGGCCACGCTGAACGACAAGGCTGGCCTGGTGACCTCGAACGCGGCGATCGTGGCGGCGGGCAACGCCGGCGCGATCGACATCTACGTGGAGGACGCGACCGATGTGATCGTCGACGTGAACGGCTATTACGCGCTGCCCGCCAACCTGCCATTTGGGGGCACCGCGGCGGCTCCGGCGCTGACGTTCGGGAACACCACGACCGGCCTGTATTCGGCCGGGACGGGAGAGTTGGGCATCGCCGCGCAGGGAGCCAACGTGGCGACGGTGAGCTCGACCGGTCTCTCGGTGCCGGGCAACCTGGATTTCGGCGGCATGATTACGTACGGCGGTTCCGCGTTGATCCAGGTCCAGTCCAGCCCAAGCTCGAATCTCGCAATCGGCCTGAACGCCACCCCGACGACTGGGGAGTACAACACCATGATCGGCTGGGATGTGGCCAGCCGCCTCAACCAAGGCACCCAGGACGTCGCGGTGGGCGCCGGGGCGCTCGGCAACACCTCGATGGGGAGCGGCTATGCGGTCGAACTAACCACCGCGATTGGCGCGTACTCGCTCCAGAATCTGAGCGGGAGCCAGAACGTTATGGGCAACACGGCGCTAGGAGCAAGCGCCGGCTCCAGTGTGACAACCGGCAGCTACAACACGCTGGTCGGGACTGGCGCCGGCGGAATTGAAACGACGGGCAGCTACAACACGTTTGTCGGGACTGGCGCCGCGGGCAATCAAAGTACCGGAACGAACGCGACCGGCAGCTACAACACGTTTCTGGGGTATCAAGCCGGCCCCGTCGTGACATCCGGCGGCTACAACACGTTTGTCGGGAGTGAGGCCGGCGGAAATGAAACGGCCGGCAGCTTCAACACGTTTGTCGGGACTGGCGCCGCGGACGGTCCAACCGCCGGAACGAAGGCGACCGGCAGCTTCAACACGTTTCTGGGGAACAGCGCGGGCTACAGCGTCGCGTCCGGCGGCTACAACACGTTTCTAGGGTACGACGCCGGCTACAACGTGACTACGGGCAGCCACGGCATCCTCATCGGGAACCAGGGAAACGCCGCCGACGCGAACCTGATCCGCATTGGAACCAGCGCCGAGCACTACTCGACTTACATAGCCGGCATCTATGGCGTGACGCCGTCGGGTGCGGGTGAGGTGGTGATCAACTCTTCCGGCCAGCTTGGGTCGGTTACGTCGTCGCGGCGCTTCAAGACCGACATCGCGGACATGGGCGATACCACCGAAACCTTGATGAGCCTGCGGCCTGTCCAGTTCCGCTACATCGCCCACGGACCGGGCGCGCCGCTGTACTACGGATTGGTCGCCGAGGAAGTAGCCGAGATAGCGCCGGAGCTGGTGGGCCGCAACGCCAACGGCGAAATCGAAACCGTCTTCTACGACAAGGTCAATGCCATGCTGCTGAACCAGGTGCAGACGCAGCAACGCCAGATCGAGTCGCAGAAGGAGCAAAGCGAGTCGGAGCGCGCGCAGGCGCAATCGCAGATCAAGCAGCTCACGGAACTCGTCGGCCGGCTCGAATCCCGCCTGGCCGAACTCGAGAGCCGCGCGTCTGGGCGGTGACGGCATGCCCGTCACGATGCCGTGCGAGACGTTTCCCAGGCAGCCCCGGTTGCCTCAACCCAACTCCGCGATCTGGCCGTAGAGGGGTTTGAGCGCCGGATAGAACGCCTGGTAGACGCGATAGGCGCGGGAGTAAAAGGCGGCATCGGCATCGACGGGGGCGACGGATTCGGTTTCGCGGATGACGGCGCGGCAGACCTCGGGGACGCTAGCGTAGGCGCCGGTGCCTGCCAGGGCCAGCAGAGCCGCGCCGTAGGCGGAGCCTTCCTGGGTCTCGAGGGTGACCACGCGGTGATTGAAGATCGAGGCCAGCAGGCCGCGCCAGAAGGGGCTCCTGGCGCCGCCGCCGGAAGCGCGCACGGAGGCGACCGGGACGCCCAGCGCTTCGACGATCTCCAGGCAGTCGCGCAGGCTGTAGGAAACGCCTTCGATCACGGCGCGGATCAAGTCGGCGCGCTTGTGGCCGGCGGTGAGGCCGATCCAGCCGCCGCGGGCGGTGGCATCGAGGTGCGGCGTGCGCTCGCCCATCAGGTAAGGCAGCCAGAACAGGCCGTCGGCGCCGCGCGGCGATTGCGCGGCCTCGGCGGTAAGATCGTCGTAAGAAACGCCCGGGACGAGCTGGTTGCGCAGCCATTGCAGGCTTAAGCCGGCGCCCTGGGTGACGCCCATCACGTGCCACTTGCCGGGCACGGCGTGGCAGAAGGTGTGAACACGTCCGGCCGGGTCGTACGCCACCTGCTCCATGTGGGCGAAGACGACTCCGGAGGTGCCGATGGTGCAGGAGACGATGCCGGGTTCGACGATGCCGTTGCCGACGGCGCTCGAGGCCTGATCTCCGCCGCCGCCCACCACGCGGGTTCCGGCGGCAAGGCCGGTGAGCGCTGCCGCCTCCGCGCTCACCACGCCGGTGACTTCGTTCGATTCGTAACAGCGCGGCAGAATGGCGCGGTCGAGGCCGAGCGAGTCCATCATTTCCATCGACCAGCGGCGTTGCACCACGTCGAACAGGGCGGTGCCGGAGGCGTCGGAAACTTCGGTAGCGTAATCGCCGGTGAGGCGGAAACGCACGTAATCCTTGGGGAGCAGCACCTGGCGGACGCGGGCGAAGTTCTCCGGCTCGTGGTCGCGCACCCAAAGCAGCTTGGGCAGGGTGAAGCCGGTGAGCACGGGATTGGCGATATGGCGGAGGATGGCCTCGCGGCCGAGCCTGGCGTTGACGGCATCCACCTGGGGCTGCGAGCGCTGGTCGCACCAGATCAGCGAAGGGCGGATGACCGCGCCGCCGCTATCGAGGATGACCAGACCGTGCATCTGGCCGGAGAGGCCGATGCCTTCCACCTGGCTGCCGGAGATACCGGCGGCGGCGAGCGCCTGGCGGATGGCCGAGACGGCGGCGTCCCACCAGTTCTGCGGCCGCTGTTCCGCCCAAAGCGGGCGGGCCATGGCCATGTCTTCGTGAAGAGCGGTGCAACCGGCGCGGACCACGCCGCGCTCATCCACCAGCAGGGCGCGCGAGCCCCCGGTGCCGATATCGATGCCGAGCCACATAGTAAGAAACCATAGTGGCACGGCGCGGGGCTGCCGTGGGAGACGCGAATTCCAGGCTGGGTGGCGCAGAAAAACGGCAAGCTAAAGCATGTCCCACCAAATCGCGGCGCTATACTGTTGGGCGAAAGAGTATGCGGGCGCCGGGCCATTTCATTCGACGCTGGCTGGCGTCGATCGTGTGCGTCGCGGCGCCGTGCGGGTGGGCTCTCGACCCGCAGAGAAGCCTGATGCAGTATTCGCGCACGGTCTGGACGCAGGCCGACGGGCTGCCGCAGGACACCGTAAAGGCCATCGTGCAAACCGCCGATGGATACCTGTGGCTGGGGACCGACGAAGGGCTGGCGCGGTTCGACGGGTACGAGTTCACCGCTTTCGACAAACGCGACGGCGATCTGCCGTCGAATTCGGTCACCGCCCTGGCGGCAACCGCGGATGGAGGATTGTGGATTGGCACGGCGGGCGGGTTGACCGAGTACCGGAACAAGCGATTCCGCACGTTCACCACCAGGGACGGCCTGCCCGACGATGCCATTACGGGGCTCTACGCCGATCACGCCGGGGCGCTGTGGATTGTGGTGGGCGGGGGGCTGAGCCTCCTGGAAAACGGGCGCTTCACCAACTACGCGCCCGGGCCGCTTACCGCGGTGCGCGCGGTCGTCGAGGATCGGCAACACCGGCTTTGGGTAGGCGGCATGAGCGGCGTGAGCCGGTTTTCGGCTCCAGGTTATACGCCTGTGATCGGGGAAGCGCAGTTGGCTGGACGGTTCGTCACCTGTATGGTGGCGGGCGCCGATGGCGCCGTGTGGATCGGCTCCAGCGGCGGCGTGCTGGCGATTTCGCCCGAGGGCGTTGTGCGCAGCTACCGGACGGGCGAGGGATTGCCCGATCCGATGGTGCGCGCGCTGTGGTGCGATCGCTACGGCTATATCTGGGCGGGGACCAACCGCGGGGTGGCGCGTTTCAACGGCCACCGGTTCACAGTCGCGCTGGCGGAAACCGGTGTGGTTTCCGTGCGCTCGATTGCCGGGGACCGCGAGGGCAACCTGTGGGTGGGAGATAACTCGGGCCTGAGCCGGCTGCGCGACGAAGTGTTCACTGTCTATGGCCGAAGCGAAGGATGGCCGAGCGTGTTTCCCACCTCGGCGGTGCAAGACCGCGCCGGGCGCGTTTGGGTGGGATTTCACGAGAGCGGGTTGATGCTGGCGAGCGGCGGCGAGCGGCGGGTCTATACCGCGCGCGACGGGCTGCCCGACAACCAGATTTATTCCATCCGGGAAACCCGCGCCGGCGACCTGCTGATAGGGACGCGCAACGGCCTCGCCGTGATGCATGGCGGCTCTTTCCGCGTCTACCGGCCCGCGGACCGGCTCAACCGGCTCAACGTGTACGATGCGATGGAGGATAGCGCCGGACGGATTTGGCTGGCCACGCCGGCAGGCCTGGAGCGGAGCGACGGCGGCCATTTCGAGATCATCCAGCCCGGCGAACCGGTGCCTAACGGGTTGGTGGTGACGCTGTGCCTGGGCCAGGATGGGGCGATGTGGGCCGGCACGTCAGGCAAGGGTCTCTGGCGCGTCCGCGGCCAGGAGCGGCGCCACTTCACCACCACCGACGGGCTGTCGAACGACGCCGTGCGCTCGATTTACGAGGATCCGGACGGCACGGTGTGGATCGGCACCTACGGCGGTGGCCTGAATTCGTTTCGCGACGGCCGGTTCCGTCGCTATACCCAGAAAGACGGACTGCTGAGCGATAACGTAGCCAAGATTATCGACGATGGCGCATCGCTTTGGCTGGCCACCACGCGGGGTATCTGCCGGATATGGAAGAGCCAGTTGCGGGAGTTCGCGGCGGGACGGCGGAAGACGCTCGACCCGGTGAACTACGGCGTGGCGGACGGTCTGCGCAGCGCGCAATGCGCGCCAGAATACCCGGCCAGCGCGGGCGGGGTGCGCCTGCGCGAGGGCGCCATCTGGTTCCCGACCGCGCGCGGGATGGCGGTCTTCGATCCGCGCGCCGCGCCGCGCACCAGGATCGCGCCCATCGTGCACGTGGTGGATATTGCGGCGGGCGGCGTGCCGGTGGATCTGAACCAGCCGGCCAGGTTGGCGCCGGGCGAGGACCGGTTGCAAGTTCGCTACACCGCGCTGCATTTGAGCGCGCCGGAGCGGGTCCAGTATTGGTACAAGCTGGAAGGCCTCGACCGCGATTGGTTTTCGGCCGGCAGCCGGCGGCAGAACAATTACAACAGCCTGCCGCATGGAAACTATCGCTTCGTGGTGCGAGCCCAGGTTCCGGGCGCGCCGGCGGCCGAGGCCTCCTACGCTTTCGTGCTGCTGCCGCATTACTACGAAACGGCTTGGTTCCGCGTGTTGGCGGTGTTGCTGCTGGGCGGGCTGGTGTGGCTGGGGTTCCTCGCGCGGGTGCGGCAGATCGGGTCGCGTTTCGCGCTGGTGCTCGAAGAGCGCGCGCGGATGGCGCGGGAAATCCATGACACGCTGGCGCAAGGGTTCGTGGGGATTTCGTCGCAGCTCGACGCGGTCGCCATGTGCATGCCGGAAGACGATTCGCCGGCGCGCCGGTATCTGGAGATGGCCCGGCGGATGGCGCGGCACAGCCTGACCGAAGCGCGCCGCTCGATGATGGATCTGCGCGCCTCGGTGCTGGAGGACCGGGACCTGGCCGCGGCGCTCGAAGCCGGCACGCGCGTGTGGACGGCGGGTCAGCCGGTCGAGGTGTCGGTGGAAGCGGCCGGC
>JBAVIH010000604.1:0-5940 GCA_049686695.1 Bryobacteraceae bacterium
GCCTACTCCCAGCCAGATCACCAGGTTGACTAGCGAAATGCAGAATCCGAGGCGCCACCAATCGGTCTGACTTACATAGCCGGAGCTGAAGTAGATGGGGGCCGAACCGGTGCCGTAGTGAGTTATGCCGGCATTGAGATTCGAGTAATATGCCAGCACCAGCGCGGCTAACATGGGCGGAACGCCGCCCGCCAGCATAGCTACCAGAAAGCCGGGATACAGCGCCATGATATGGCCCGTCATGCTGGCGAAACCGTAGTGTACGTAGAGATAGGTCACCGCCAGCGCCAGGGCTACCATCATCCAGGGCAAGCCGGCATAGGCGCGGAACAGCGAGTGCGAGAGCACGCCGATGGCGCCGCCGCGCGAAAGCTCGTCCGACATCATGATCAGCGGAGCGAACCAGATGAGAGCGTCCCAGGCTTTCTTTTCGTCGAGCAGATCGTCCCATGTCAGCACGCGCGCCAGCAGAATCGCGGAAAGCCCGGCCAGCGCAACGAAAGTGTTGGGGATGCCGTGCCAGGGCGAGGTCACCCATCCTACCATCACCGCCAGCATGATTCCCACCAGCCACTTTTCGCGGCGGGAAAGCGGACCCATGCGCTCGAGTTCCGCGGCAGCGAACGCGCGCGCCGGCGCGGTATCGCGGATGGCCGGCCGGCACCATCGCTTGAGCAGCCACGGGACGGTCGTCAGGGTCAACAGGCCGGGCACGATGGCGCCGGTGGCCCAGCGCGTCCAGGTCAGCTCGACGCGGGCATACTGGCGGGCGAAATCGGCGATCAGCGGATTGGCGGCCATGCCGGTGAGAAACATGGCCGAGGCCACATACGTGGTGTGAAAGCAAACCAGAATCAGAAAAGCGCCTGTCGAGCGGGTGGGCCCGCCCGGCTCCGAGCCGAAATTGAGAGCCACGCTGCGCGCGATAGGATAGATCACGCCGCCGCCGCGCGCGGTATCGGAAGGGATGAAGGGCGCCAGCACCAGGTCCGCAGCGGCGAATGAGTAACCCAGGCTGAGCGGCGTGCGCGCCAACCGGCGGATGAATAGGTAGCCGATGCGCTTGCCGAGGCCGGTCTGGGTGAAGGAGCGGGAGAACAGGAAAGCAGTGAAGATCAGCCACACGGTCAAGTTGGCGAAGCCGGAAAGCACTTGCGCCGGCGTCACCGTGCGGGTCAATGCCAGAACGGTCATGGCGACCACGCAACTGACGCCCATCGGCACCGGCTGCGCCACCAGGGCGACGATGGTGGCCACGAACACCGCCAGCAGGTGGTCTTGCCGCGCGTTCAGCCCGGAAGGCGGGAAGGCCAGCAGCAGCGCCGCCGGAATCAGCACCGCAGCCCAGCGCAGCCATGTCGCGCGCGGTTTCGAAACGTCAGGGCCCGTCATGAAATAGCCATGCCAATCGCTGTCAACCGCCCCGCGAACCGACGGGTTGACAGACGGAAGCGTCTGTCCCACTTTGCCGTCGAAGGACTTGCGGGCGCGTGGGGCAGCGATTTCGCCTGCCAACGGTACTCTTGTCGCGGAGCGAGCCCTCGCTCGCCGGATCGTCCATCTCAGAACCGTTTCTTGAAAAGAATGTCCATGCCGACCAGGCCGTTTTCGTCGCGCTGCGCCACTACGGACCACTGCTTGGCGAAAGCCCATTCTACGCTGACTACCTGCGGGTTGCTGGTGGTGACGTCGGTGATGTAAGTGAACGTGATGTCGGGCGTCACCTGCTGCTCCAGGGTGACGCGCGCTGTCCCGTTGAATTCTGTGCCGGGCAGAGTGGGATCGATGCGCAGGCGGCTGACGCCGAAGAAGCGCTGCAAGCGGCCGGTGACGGGGCTCGAGATGGCTTCGCCCAACAGCGCCGAACCGGCGGACTGCTGCCAGGCGGGCGCGGCGGTGTTCTCCCCGGCGTACAGCGACGATTCGTCGGTGGGGGTGCGGCCGGTGGCGAGCAGCGCCACGATCTCGCTGAATTGCAGCGGCGGGTCCGAGCGCGGCGTCAGGTTCAGCTTGCTGAGCGGGCCGGAAACGTTGAGGGTGATCTGGATGCCGCGGGCCTTGGTCTCCAGATCCACATCCAGCACCGGATCGATGTTGACCGGATTGAAGAACGAGACCGATCCCTGCGAAATGCTGTACCGCGTGCCGAAGAAGACCACCCGGCCATGCGTGATGTTGACGCGGCCCAACACGGCGGGACTGGTGTAGGTGCCGCGCAGGCGGAGGTTGGCTTCCACCTGAACATCCTGGGCGAGGGCGCTTTGCACCTGGATATCCGGCGCGGTGGAGACCTGGATATCGTAAGTGAGACCGCCGAGCAGGCCGGGACGGGCCGCCGGCGTGCGCGCCGGCTCGGAGGACTGCGCCAGCAGCGAGCTGAAATCCGACTGTGGATTGAAGCCGGTGCGCAGCACGGTGATGGTGCCGGAGAGGATGCTGCTGGCGGTGGTGCCGGTGAAACGCAGGTCCGCGTTGGCCACCGTGCTGACGCCTTCCGGATAGCGCACGCGCACTTGCATGACGCGGGCGTGCAGGCGAAACACGGTCGGCCCCTCGGCGCCGTAAGCGGCGAAACCGCTGAGCTCGATTTTGCCGCCGCCGGTTTCGCCGGTGAAACTCTGGACGGAGGCGCGGTCGCCGCTGAACAGCAGGACGCCGTTCGCGTTCGAGATGCCGTTCGATACGTCGCTGATGTTGAACCCCGCTCCCGAGAATTCCAGGCGGCCGGCGATTTGCGGCGCTGCCAGAGCCCCGCGCACGGTGGCGTCCGCCTTCAGCATGCCGGAGGCGGTGAGGCCGCGGTCCAGATCGTGCACCAACGCCAGGTCGGCGCGGCCGGCCACGCGCAGGTCGAGCGGGTTCTTCTGGCCCAGCGACACGCGGCCGGTGACGCTAAGATCGGTGTTGTGCCCGGTGAACCGCGCCGACGCCACGGTGACGGTCGAGCCGGCCATGCCGACGACGATGTCGCCGGAGTTACGCAGCGCGAAAGCGGCGGGTGCGAGACCGGTGGTGGCGGCGGGCGCGATTTCCAGACGCGTAATCCGCAACTCCGCCGTCATCGCCCGCGGCGTGAGCGCGGGGCCATCCACGCGCAGCGAGGCTTCCACCGCACCGGCCAGACCGGCCAGCGATCCTTCGGGCGCCAGCCACCCACGCAACTGGGCCAGGTCCACCTTGGTGAAGCGTATGGTGGCGCTGCCGGGGTAATCGTCCGCCAGGCGCCATTGGCCATCGCCGACGATCGAAGAATCGGCGAAGTCCGATTCCAGGTGCGTCCGCAACGCGCCGCCTTCGGTTTCGGCAGTGAGACGCAGGTTGCCCAAATCGCCGCCGGCCAAGCGGAGCTTTTGGCCGGTGACCTGGGCGTGCAAATCCCGAATGCGAAATCCGGGATGCCCGTTCTCCGGAGGGACGATATCGACGGCGCCATGTGCCTCCACCTGGGCTGTGCCCCTGACGCCGGGCCGCGCGGCTTCGAGGAGGCGCACCTGATCGAGCGGCATGGCGTTGGTCGAGATCCGAAACTGCAGTGCACCGGTATCGAACCGGCCGGGCGAATGGGCGAAACTTGCATCCACGCGTATCTGTTTAGCGCCCGCGTGAATCTCGCCCGCGGAGAGTTCGAGCGTGCCGGCGCGGTAGCGTGCGTGGCCGGTGATGCGGTCGTAAGGCTCGCCTTCTATGTCGCCGCGGGCGGCATCGAGATCGGCCTGCACAATCGGATCGCCGGCGACGCCGGTGATCGCGACCGCTGCATTGAGCGTGCCGTTGGCGGATGCCGGAGCGCCGGCCATAGCGGCCAACTCGGCGAGGGGCGCGTCATGGATGGTGGCGCTGCCGAAGACATCGCTGCGGTCCCCGGTTTCCCAATCGCGCAACGCCACGGCTAGCGAGAACTGCGCGCGCAGGCCCCCGTGGGCGAGCGTAGCATGATCGAGGCGGATGTTGTCCGGCGAGGCGATGATCGCGGTGTCGAACGAATCGAAAGCGCGGTCCCCATAGGTGAAGGCGCCCGCTTGCAAGCGGCCTTGGATCTGCGGATGGTCCAGCGCGCCGATCACTTTTCCATCGAACGACGCCGCGCCGCCGCCGAGCTTCACCGGCAAGGCCGCAGTGCGCTCGCCCAAAGCCGGCAGCAACTCGCTCAGGTCGCGAGTCTCCAGGTGGACGCTCAACTCCCGGCCGGCGGCCCCGGAGAACACGACGCGCGAGTGCGGCAGGCTGAGCCGCGAATGCCCGAGATCGAGGATGCCGCCGCGCGACTCCCAGTCCGCGGTCACTGCGCCTTCGACCGGCGCGCCTGCCGGAGCCGGCCCGATTTCGAGCGCCGTAATCAAGTGCAATTCGGCCGGGTTGTTAAACGAGCCCTCCATTTGCAACGAGCCGGCGGCCGTGCCGTCCCAGGGCAGCGGCGCGGGAGTGGCGAGGCCCGCCACGCGGCGCACATCGAGACCGGCCACTGCGCCATCCACCGTGTAGCGATTGAACTCGCGCAGCCCGATGGCGCCGGTGTAGCTGCCGCCCAACGCGCCGATCGAGACCTGGCGCAACTCCAGATCCACGCCGCGCAGCACGGCTGCGGCGATGTTCGCCTCGACGGGAAACGACTGGCCGCCCAGCACCGCCTCGCCCGTGAGCCGTATCGGACGCACGGTGACGGTTCGCAGATCGGAAGTGAGGGGGCCGGAAGCCGTGAAGCCGTGCAGCCGAATGCTCGAATCGCGATATTCCAAACCGGTGCCGAGCAGATGGCCGGCGATGGAGACGTCGGCGCCGCCCCGCCAGATGGCGCTGCCACCAACCACCGCCGTGCCGCGAGCGAGCAGCTTGGTAGAGAAGATTCGTTCGGCATCGCCGTTATCGAGGCGCGCTTGAAACCCGAACCGGCCGTGCGGGTCGGCCAGGTTCTCGATTTGCCCGGCCAGACTCACCCGCGATTTGCCGGTGGCGAGGGAGGCGGCGGTGACCTCGATGCGATTCGATTCGAGAACGAACGACGCGGTGACGGCGAAGGCCGTTTGGGCGACGCCGGGAGCGGCGAACTCCAGCGGCTCGATGGCGATATTGCCGCGGTAGCGCGGACCGGCAGGGTCAAAGACCAGCGCCGCCTGAAAATTCCGGCCCTGCGCCGCGAATGGCACGCTGGAATGCGACTCCACCTGAAACTCGCCGTGCTGCACGCGGAAACGGCCGATGGCGAGCTTGAGAATTGTTGCCATGGCGTCGCCGCGAGGGCCGCGGAGTTTCGGTTGCGGCAGGTTGGTGCGGCCGTTCGAACCCACGATGAGGGCGATGCGCGGCGCCTCCACGTCCAGCGAGCGTATGTCGATGTCGCGATCGGCGAGCGAAACGATCTTCAGGCCCACGGCAATGGAAGCGGCGCGGAACAGCGGCGGCTTGCCGGCCGGCTCGGTGCCGTGCAGGACAAACGAATCGGCCTCGGCCCGCATGTTGGTCCAGTCGAATCGGAACGCGCCCATTTCGGCGCGCCCGCCAGTGGCGGTTTCGATCGATCTGACCAGCCAGGCGCGCGCCTTGCCGCGAAACCATGGGCTGCTCAGAACGACGATGCCGGCCACCGCGGCCAGCAGCGCGGCCGCAGCCACCGAAGCGGCAATCCACAGCAGGCGGCGTTTCATTGGAGCGCCTCGTCGTGATAGACGATCGGCGTCTGCCGCCGCGCCTCGCGCAGCCAGTTGTCCATTTCGCGGTCCTCGCGCTGGCCCGCCAGAATGTCTTCGATCCGTTCGCGATAATCGTCGAGCGAAACGGTTTTCCCGGGCTCGGCCGCGAGCAGCTTGGGGGCCAGCACGGTGTCGAAGTATTTCTGAATTTCTTCGCCGGTGATTTGCACCGCGGGACGGAAGCGCACATCGACGAACTGCAACAGCGTGCGCTGCCAGAGCAGCGCATCCCTCACGTCCTGGTCGCTAATCC
>JBAVIH010000605.1:0-8827 GCA_049686695.1 Bryobacteraceae bacterium
GGCCAGCCGCCGGCCCACCACCGCGTCGCGCGCGTCTTCGCGCTCCGGCACCGCCGCCAGCGCCAGGCCTTCGGGCAGCTCGGTGGGCAGGTCCTTCAAACTGTGCACCGCCAGGTCGGCGCGCCCGTCCAGCAGGGCCTCTTCGATTTCCTTGGTGAAGAGCCCCTTGCCGCCCACCTGGGCGAGCGGCACGTCGGTGATGCGGTCGCCGGTGGTTTTGACGATCTCGATGCGGCAGGCGTGACCCAGCGCGGCAAGTCTGGTTTCCACCCAATGGGCCTGCCACAAAGCGAGCTGCGAGCCGCGCGACGCAATGACCAGCATCCTCAATCCTGTAAGTGAAACGCTTTGCGAATGGCGGCCACCACGTGGGCGCCATCCGGCTGCGCGGAATGCGAGCGCAGAGCGGTGATCGGCCCGTGGGCGACCTTGTTGATGATACCGCGGGTGAGCGCCTCGAGGGCTTCCTCCTGCTGCGGGCTGAAGGGGCCGTAGCGGCGGCGCACCTTGTCCAGCTCGCTTGCGCGGATTTGCTCGAGTTGCTCCTGCAAGCCGACGATGGTGGGGGTGACCTCGGCCACCTTGAGGCGCGCCATCATGCGGTCCACTTCCTGGAGAACAAGCGCCTCGGCGCGCTCGGCCTCCTTCATCCGCTCGCGCAGGTTCGAGTTGACCACCTCCTCCAGGTCGTCGATGTCGTAGAGGAAGATGTTGTCGATTTCGTTGACCGCCGGCTCGATGTTGCGCGGCACCGCGATATCGATCAGGAACATGGGCCGGTTGCGCCGCGCCGCGATCACGCGCTGCATGTCGTCCTTGCGCAGGATGTAGTGCGGCGCGCCGGAGGAGGCGACCACGATATCCACTTCGGGAAGCATGGCCACGAAGCGCGTGTAATCGACCGGCGTGCCCTGGAACAGCGCGGCCATCTCGGCGGCGCGTTCCGGCGTGCGGTTGGTGACGAAGACGTGGGAAGCGCCGGAGCGGCGCAGGTGGCGGGCGGCCAACTCCGACATCTTGCCCGCGCCTACCAGCATGACAGTGCGGTTTTCAAGTGACCCGAAGATTTTGCGCGCCAGTTCGACGGCGGCGTAGCTCACCGAGACCGCCATCTGGCCGATGCCGGTTTCCGAGCGCACCCGCTTGGCCACGCTGAAGGCGCGCGTGTAGAGCCCGTCCAGCCAGCCGCACAGCGCGCCGCTCGATTTGGCCGCGGCGTAGGCGGTCTTGAGCTGGCCGAGGATCTGCGGCTCGCCTACTACCATCGAGTCGAGGCTGGCCGCCACGCGAAACAGGTGGTGGATGGCGTCGCGCCCCTGGTGGCGGTACATGTGCGGCTCGATGGTCTGCGGGCTGACGGACTTTTGCCGGACGAGAAAACCTTCGACGATGGTCCGCGGGTCGGCGCTGTCTTCGGTGGTGAGAACGATCTCGACGCGGTTGCAGGTGGAAAGAATGACGGCTTCGCCGACGCCTTCGCACGATTTGAGGGCGCCCAGCGCGTCCGGCAGCGATTCTTCCCGGAAGGCCAGGCGCTCGCGCACTTCCACCGGCGCGGTCTTGTGGCTCACTCCGGTCAGCAGCAGTTTCATGGCTTCAGCAGCACGCCCAGGCGCGCGTGGGCGGCCCAGGTCAGGGCGGAAAACCCGAGCACGGTCACCGTCATGATGGCTGCCTTGCGGCCCCGCCACCCGGCGGTGATCCGCAGGAACACCAGGGCCAGGTAGGTGCCCCAGGTGAAGAACGAGATGGCGATGGCGGGCTGCTTGATCCAGGCCTCCTTGTGCTCGATGAAAGCCCATGTACTGGCGGCGATCACGGCCAGCGTCATCAGCGCGAAACCCAGCGTCATGGATTTCGAAATCAAATCGTCCAGGGTGCCCAACGGGGGCAGCCGGTAGGAGAACTTACGCGGCTTCTTCGATTTCAGTTGGCGTTCCTGAAACAGGTACAGCAGGGAAGCGACCGCGGTAAACAGCAGCGCAGCGTATCCGAGCAGCACCAGCACGATGTGCACGGTGAGCCAGGCGTTGCGGATCACCGGGCTGGTCCAGGCGTTGACCGGGTTGCCCATGGTCGCCACCAGCGCCATCACGAAGACCAGCGGAAAAATAAACACGCTCAAGCTCTCCAGCCGGTAGCGCCAGTGGATGAACAGGTACAGCACCACCACCAGGAAGGCGCACATCGAAAGCGTTTCGTAGAAGTTGGTGATCGGGCAGTGATGGGTGAAGAGGCCCTCCTCCATGATGGAGACGAAATGGAAGACGGCGCCGATGGAAAACGCGGCCAGCGCCACGCGGAACAGGTTCTCGCGGCGGCGGACCAGGGTGAGGATGGCGTGCAGGAGGCCGAGGGAATACAGCGCCGCGGCCACGCGCAGCCAGATGACGCTCATATCGGCCATCGGCAATCCGTTCGGTAAGAGTCTCCGGAAACCAGTATAACGAAAGGCCGCGTGCAGGGCTTTTGGTGGGGCTTCCGACGGGACGAACATGCCCGCAGGCGCAATTACGAAACACCCGTAAACAAAGTTTTATTTAGTACGGTTTTCGGGAATTCCGGCGCGGTTTCTCAGGTGCCGGAAAGAAAACCCGATTCGGCTCCAATCGATGGCAACCCCCGTATCGACTGGCGGGCCAGCACATTGCGGCAGGTCCGGGCCAGAGACCGCGGGCGGCCGCTATTCTGGATTTAGTTATCCTAAACTCATCATTTAGTACATTTGGCTTGACCGGACGCGGGAAGCAATTTATGTTGCGGTTGGATCGTTAGTTTCGCGTGGATCGGTGGCAGAGGGGTGTACTCTGCCAAAGTCGGATTGCGCGGGTAAGTCGGGCTGATATTTTCAGGGGAGAGATTATGCGTTTTGCCAGGATCTTCGTCGATCGTAGAAGCGCCGCGGTAATCCTTTTGATTGCCTTAGCGGTTTTAGGAGCATTCGCTCCGCGCGCCAGAGCGCAAGCGGTGGCCATCGCGGAAATCGATGGATACGTCACCGACCCGAGCGGCCAGGCCATTGTGGGCGCCCAGGTGAAAGCGACCAATGTGGACGAAGGACAGGTTCGTAACACTGTGTCCGAAGCCACCGGCCGCTACGCAATGCCGGATCTGCCGGTGGGCAATTACAAACTGGAGGTTTCGGCCGCCGGTTTCAAAACCTACGTGCAGACCGGAATCACTCTGCAGGTGGCCAGCAACGTCACCATCAACGTGCCGATGCAGATCGGCGCGGTGACCGAGAGCATTCGAGTGGAAGCCAACGCGGCCATGGTGGAAACCAAGGAGAATGCCGTGGCGCAGGTCATTGACACGGAGAGAATGATCGATCTGCCGTTGAACGGGCGCAACCCAACCCAGTTGCTGACGCTCACCGGAGCCGGCACCTCCAACATGACCCTCAACGGCGGCGACCTGACGGGCAGCAAAAACATTCAGGGAACGGCCGGCGGTTCGGGCCAGTTCTCGGTGGCAGGATCGCAAGCCAACGGCATCAACTTCCTGTTGGACGGCGGCGACAATAACGACGCGTTCAGCAACGTGGCTCTGCCGATTCCCTTTCCGGACGCGGTCGCCGAATTCAACGTGCAGGTCAACGGTCTGCCGGCGCAGTATGGCCTGCATCCCGGCGGCGTAGTCAACGTGGTGACCAAGTCGGGCGCGAATGCGTTCCACGGCGACCTGTTCGGGTTTCTCCGCAACGGCGATCTCAACGGCCGGCCGGAGGGCATCGCGACCGTAAACTCCAGCGGCGTGGTCAGCAACTCGCTGCAGCCGAAGCGCGACAGCTTGAAGCGTCCCCAGTTCGGCGGGACGGCCGGCGGCAGGATCATCAAGGACAAGCTGTTCTTCTTCGGCGGTTACCAGGGCACGCGGCAGCGCAGCGACCCGGGCCTGAACACCGCGTACGTTCCGACCCCGGCGGTTCTCAATGGGGACTTCAGCGTGGTGGACGGAGCCAAGGCGTCGGGCGGTTGCCTGAGTACGGCCAAGATATTGAAGGACACCAACAAGAATCCCTATCCCAACAACCAGATTCCGGTTTCCACGTTTGACCCGGCGGGATTCAAACTGGCTTCCAATTACCTGCCACCCGCCACGGATGCATGCGGGACGGTGCTATTCGGGTATCTGTCCGACAACCCCGACGATGAGTGGATCGGGCACGTCGATTACATCTTCAACGACAAGCACAGCCTCTACGGGCGCTATTTCATCTACGATTACCTGGCAGAGTCGATCTTCGACGGCAAGAACGCCCTGACCAGCGGACAATCGGGCAACAAAGACCGCACCCAGAACATGACTGTCGGCGACACCTACACGCTGGGCCCGACCGAGGTGAATTCGTTCCACCTCACCGCCAACCGGCGGCGCGACAACCGCTCAGACCCCTCCAACATGTTCGGCCCCAACTCGCTGGGTGTGAATATGTGGACGGCGATTCCGAACTACACGCAGCTCTCCGTCAGTTCTTATTCCGGCGGCGGGTTCAACATTGGCTGCGGCACCTGCGCGCTGGCCACTTTCGACGTCAATACGTATCAACTGTCGGACGATTTCACGTGGATCAAAGGCAGGCACCAGTTCGCGTTCGGCTTCGACGGCCGCAAGAGCCAGTTCAACTCCGTCAACAATCAGCAGTCCAGCGGACAATTCACGTTCAACGGCAGCACCACCGGGGACGGCATGGCCGACCTCCTGCTCGGCCACATGTCCGGGTTGACCGACGGGAAGGTGATTTCCGATTACATCCGCCTGACCGTGGCCGCGGGCTACGCGCAGGACGCATTCCACGTAACCCCGCGTTTCACCGTCAACTTCGGCGTTCGATGGGAACCCACCGTCCCGGCGTATGACAAGTACGGGCGCGGCAACCAGTTCAACTGGAACCTCTTCGAACAGGGCTGGCACAGCACGATCTATCCGACGGCGCCGGCAGGCCTGGTTTTCAATGGCGACTCCCAGGACCAATATGGCAAGGCTTTTACCGCATCCCATTGGGGGACGGTTTCGCCGCGGCTCGGCATGGTGTGGGATCCCAAGGGCGACGGCAAGCAGACCCTTCGCGCCGCCCTCACGCTGATCCACGACACCAACGAACTCTTCTACCCCGAACGGTGGACCACCAACTCGCCGTACGTGTCTTCGCTGAGTTTCACCAGCGGACAGTTCTCGAATCCCTTCGCAGGTGTAGCGGGCGGCGACCCGTTCCCCGGCAACATCGTTTTCCCGTCCATCGCGACCACCGGCGCGCCCGGCGCGTACATCAGCGTTCCCCCCAACATTTCGCCCATGTACGTGATGCAGTGGAACCTCAGCTATCAGCGGCAGTTTGGCAACGATTGGCGCGTGACGTCGAGCTATATGGGCAACGCCACCCGCCACCTCCTGGGATCGGTTGACGCCAATTACTCGGTTGACGTGCCGGTAGCCGGCAAGGCCGCAAGCACATCCAACACCAACCAGCGGCGCCTCACCTACCTGGCGAACCCGACAACCGGCGGATCTTATGGCGACATCCAGGTGTCGGACGACGGCAACAACGGTGATTACCACGCCCTGCTGGTATCCGTCCTGCACCGAATGGCCACGAATTTCACCCTCTTGACCAACTACACCTGGAGCCACTGCGTCAGCGACTGGGACTTCGCCGGAGAACTCGCCGGCCCGGTCTACCAGAGCAGCAGTTACAGCAGCCGCGCCGGCGAGCGAGGCGCTTGCGGCTTCGATCACCGCCAGGTCGTCAACATTTCGCTGGTATACAACAGCCCCGGATTGGGCCACAACGCCGCCAAGGCCCTCACCAAGAACTGGCAGATTGGCGCTATCTCCAGTCTGGCCACCGGCTATCCGATCCAACTCAGCGACGGCGGCAAGGACATTTCCTTGAGCGGCCAGGGACTGGACCGGCCGGAGAATATCCTGCCCAGCCAGGTCTATCTCAAGCAGGCGACCGGGAGCCAGATCAACTGGTTCAATCCGCTGGCCTTTGAGTGCTACGGCAATCCCACCGGCACTTCGTGCAGCATTTTCACCGGCCAATTCGGCGACCTGGGCCGAAACTCGCTCTATGGTCCGGGCGCCATCAGCTTCGATGCGGCCCTGACCCGGCGCTTCTCGATAAGGGAGCGGGTGAATCTCGACGTCCGCGCCGACTTCTTCAACGTCCTGAATCATGCCAACCCGAACAACCCGACCACCAGCGTCACCAGCAGCACGTTCGGCGAGATTACCGCCTTTGGCAGCCCACGCCAGGTTCAGATGGCGGTGAAGCTGTACTTCTAAGCTCACTCAGAGCAGATCTCGAATCCGGGGGCAGGCACCGCGCCTGCCCCCTTTTTTTTGTCTGGTAGGGCATGCTTTAGCTTGCCGGTTGTCTTCCCTGGATCCCGCGCACCACGGCGCGGAGAGCATTTGCGATTTCCGAAATCGCGGCATAATGGAAGATGGCAACCAGCCGGCCGCCGGAGCGGCCCTTGCCGCGCGCTGCGGCGCAACCCTCTTCGACCACCCGCACCGCGGCGGTGATGTTCGCGGGCTTCTGCGCCTTTGTTACGCTGTACGCGCCGCAGCCGCTGCTGCCCATGCTGGCCCGCGGGTTCCACGCCTCGGCCGGCGCGGTGAGCCTGGTGCTGACCGCCTCCACCGCGGCGGTGGCTCTGGCGGCGCCCTTTGCCGGCGTGGTGGCGGACCGCTTTGGGCGCAAGCGCGTAATCGTTCTTTCGGCGTTGCTGCTCTCGGTGCCCACGGCTGGGGCGGCGGCCTCGGGCAGCCTGGCGCAGATGCTGGTTTGGCGTTTCTGGCAGGGCGTCTTCACCCCCGGCATCTTTGCCGTCACCATCGCCTACGTCAACGACGAATGGGAGCAAGGGGTGGGCGCGGCGATGTCCTCCTACGTCGCCGGGACGGTGCTGGGCGGTTTCAGTGGCCGAATGATCTCGGCCCTGGTGGCGGCGCATTTCTCGTGGCGCTGGTCGTTTATCACGCTGGCGGCGCTCGATGCGCTGTGTGCCGTGGCTATGTGGATCTGGCTGCCGGCGGACCGGCACTTTGCGCGCTACCGCCGTGAGGCTTCCGCGCCGCGCGCCATGCTCGGCCATCTCCGCAATCCGCCGCTGGCGGCAACTTACGCAGTCGGCTTCTGCGTCCTGTTCACCCTCATCGCCACCTTCACGTACGTGAATTTCTATCTGGCCGCGCCGCCCTTCCGGCTGGGCACCACCGCGTTGGGTCTGATCTTCGTGGTCTACCTGATCGGCGCCGTAGTGACGCCGGTGGCCGGCCGCGCGATTGACCGGATCGGGCATCGTTTCACCCTGGTGGCCGCTTTCATCGGGGGCGTGGGCGGCATTTCGCTCACCCTGGTGCCGCACTTGCCCGCCGTGCTGCTGGGCCTTGCGCTGACTTCGACCGGCGTCTTCATCGCCCAGTCCGCCGCTTCGAGCTACGTCGGCAGGTTGGCCGAGGGCGCGCGCGGTGCAGCCGTCGGGCTGTACGTCATGTTCTATTACACCGGAGGCAGTTTCGGCGCGGCCGTGCCCGGCCGCTTCTGGAACCGCGGCGGATGGCCGGCCACGGTGGCTCTCATCGCCGCCGTCCAGGTGGCCACCATTGCGCTTTGCCTGTTGTTCTGGAAGCCCGCCGCAGGGCCGGAGCGTGAGTCCTATGCCGGCCAGGTGGGATAGAGCCTCCTTTGGTTGGCAGGCGGAAGCGCCGGCCCCACCCTGCCGCGTGCGAAAATCGAACCGTGAACCCTCGACCTGCCGACGAGAATCCGGATCTGCGCATCGCCAATGTTGACGGCCTCGATCTCGCCCTCTGGGAATGGCCGGGCGCGGACCCGCCGCTGGTTTTCACCCACGCCACGGGGTTTCACGGCCGGCTGTGGGACTACATCGTCCGCCGTCTGCCGGGGCGGCGTTGCCTGGCGGTGGAAACGCGTGGCCATGGGCGCAGCGCGCGCTCCTGTCCGCCGTACCGCTGGCGCTACCTCGGCCGCGACCTGGCCGGCATTCTGCGCGGCTTCGGCGTGCGCGGCGCCTTCGGCATCGGCCACTCTTCGGGCGGCCACTCGATGGTGCAGGCCGCGGCGCTCGAGCCGGAAGCCTTCGCCGGCATGCTGCTCATCGATCCCACCATTTTCCCGGTGGCCCGCTACGGCGGCGCCCCGCTCGATTTCGCCTTTACCCTGCGCCGCAAGAACGTCTGGCGCTCGCCGGAGGAGATGATCGAGCGCTTCCGCGGCCGCCCGCCGTTCGTCACCTGGCAGCCGGAGATTCTGCGCGACTATTGCCGGTTCGGGCTGTTGCCCAACGGCGATCATTTGGAGCTGGCTTGTCCGCCGGCCGCCGAAGCCTCCATCTACGAGGAATCCATCGCCCCGGAATCGAACATTTACGCCGAGGTCGCCCAGGTCACTGTGCCGGTCACCATCCTGCGCGCCGGAATTGCCCGCAAAACCGGCCAGCTCGATCTGGCCGCCTCACCCACCGCCGCCGATCTGGCCGCCCGTTTTGCGCACGGCCGCGATGTGGTGCTGGAAGGCGCTTCCCATTTCATACCGATGGAGTTTCCCGACCGGGTGATCGAGGAAGTGGGCGCAGATTGTGGCCCGGCCGTTTAGCCGGCCAGATCCATTCGAAAATACGGTGACCTGCCGCGAAAAGCCGGCCGGGCCATGCCCGGCTGCGCCGAATGACATTCGGCGCGCAGGATGACGTCCTGCCCCACAACGATATCGAATTCTGCGAGAAACTGGTTCGGCCGGCCACTACATCCAAGGCGGTATGCGCGCGGCAATCCTAGTGGCGGCGTGCGCACTGGC
>JBAVIH010000606.1:0-10509 GCA_049686695.1 Bryobacteraceae bacterium
ACATCGAGGAGTATCGCAAGAACCCGGAGAGCGTTCACGAAGGCGCGGAGACGCCGCCCAAGGAACTGACGCTGTATCGGGATTGGAAGTACGAGGGCTACGCCTGGGGCATGGCCATCGACCTGAATGCCTGCATGGGCTGCGGCGCCTGCGTGGCGGCCTGCCAGGCGGAGAATAATATCGCGGTGGTGGGCAAGGACCAGGTGCGGCGCGGGCGCGCCATGCACTGGCTGCGCGTGGATTCCTATTATAGCGGGCAGCCGAACGATCCCGAAGTGTACAACCAGCCGGTGCCCTGCCAGCAGTGCGAGAACGCCCCGTGCGAGCTGGTGTGTCCGGTGCAAGCCACCACGCACAGCGCCGAAGGGCTCAACGACATGGTGTACAACCGCTGCGTGGGGACGCGCTACTGCTCGAACAACTGTCCCTACAAAGTGCGGCGATTCAATTTCTACCTCTTTTCGGATTTCGAGACGCCCAGCCTCAAGCTGCTGCGCAACCCGGATGTGACCGTGCGCAGCCGCGGCGTCATGGAAAAATGCACTTACTGCGTGCAGCGCATCAACGCGGCCAAGATCGACGCCGAAAAGCAGAACCGCAAGGTGAAGGACGGCGAGATCCAGACCGCCTGCCAGGCCACCTGCCCAGCCGAAGCGATTGTCTTCGGCGACATCAACGACCCCAACAGCCGGGTCTCGAAAATGAAAGCCGAGCCGCGCAATTACGGCATGCTAGCCGACCTGAACACGCGGCCGCGCACCACTTACCTGGCGGCGCTGCGCAATCCCAACCCGGAGATTGAGGACTAGGCACAAGCGATGGCAGACGATCAACAAATCGTAGTCGAGAAGCCCGCGCCGGGCGAGATCATCGCTCCGGGCTACACCTTCGGCACCATCACCGATCAGATTTCGAGCGTGGTGCTGACCAAGAAGACGCCGCTGTTCTGGTTCGCGGCCTTCGGTCTCGGCGGCTCGCTGCTGATGCTCTTCCTGCTGGCGGTGACAGTTCTGCTGGTCAAGGGTGTGGGCGTCTGGGGCATTCGCACGCCGGTGATGTGGGGCTTTGCCATCACCAATTTCGTGTGGTGGATCGGCATCGGCCACGCGGGTACGCTGATTTCGGCCATCCTGCTGCTGCTGAACCAGCGCTGGCGCAATTCGATCAACCGGTTCGCCGAGGCCATGACGCTGTTTGCGGTGGCCTGCGCGGGCATGTTTCCGCTGCTGCACATGGGCCGCCCGTGGCTGTTCTATTGGATGATGCCTTATCCCAACACGATGGGCATCGAGCCGCAATTCCGCAGCCCGCTGGTGTGGGACGTGTTCGCGGTTTCGACTTATGCCACGGTCTCGCTGTTGTTCTGGTTCGTCGGCCTGATGCCCGATCTGGGCACCTTGCGCGACCGCACTCAGAACCCGATCGGCCGCGCCATCTATGGCATCCTGGCAATGGGATGGCGCGGTTCGGCGCGCCACTGGAGCGTGTACGAAACCGCTTCGCTGCTGCTGGCCGGTCTGGCCACGCCGCTGGTGCTTTCGGTGCACACGGTGGTGAGCTTCGACTTCACCATCGCCATCGTCCCCGGCTGGCACAGCACCTTTTTTCCGCCTTACTTCGTGGCTGGCGCCATTTACTCCGGCTTCGCGATGGTGCTGGCGCTGGCGATTCCGCTTCGCTCGGTTTACGGTTTGCAAGGCCTGATCACCGATAAGCACCTGGATAACTGCGGCAAGATCATGCTGGCCACCGGTTGGATCGTGGCTTATGCATACATGCTCGAGTTATTCGGCGCATGGTACGGAGGGAACACTTACGAACAGGCCGCGTTCTGGCACCGCATGACGGGGCCGTATGCGGTCCAATACTGGTCATTAGTGGCGTGTAACATCGTGGCGCCGCAGTTTCTCTGGTTCAAGCGTGTGCGCAGCAGCCCGGTGCTGCTGTTCCTTGCCTCGATCGTGGTGCTGGTCGGCATGTGGCTGGAGCGGTTCATGATCATCGTCAGCAGCTTGGCGCAGGATTTTCTGCCCTCGTCGTGGGGCATCTTCCAGGCCACCCGCTGGGATTGGGCCACCTATGTCGGCACCATCGGCCTGTTCCTGTTCCTGTTCTTTTTGTTTGTACGCGCGCTGCCGATGATTTCCATCTTTGAAGTGCGGACCCTGTTGCCGCAAGCCAAAGTTAGTAAGGAGGCGAAGCGTTGAGCGAGCAAGGCATCTACGGAGTGATGGCCGAGTTCGACAGCCCATCGACCCTGGTGAGCGCCGTGCGCGCGGCCCGCGCCAAGGGATATCGCAAGCTGGACGCCTACTCTCCGTTCCCCATCGAGGAACTGACCGAAGCGTTACACCTGCACAGGAACAAGCTGCCGCTGATCGTGCTAGCCGGCGGAATTGCCGGCGGCCTCACCGGCTTCTTTTTGCAATATTGGATCGCGGCCGTATATTTCCCGATCAACATCGGCGGGCGGCCGCTCAACAGTTGGCCTTCGTTCATCATCATCACCTTCGAGCTGACGATTCTGTTCGCGTCGCTATCGGCGGTGCTGGGCATGATGGCGCTGTGCGGTCTGCCGATGCCGTATCATCCGGTGTTCAACGTGCCTCGATTCAGCGCCGCCAGCCGCAACCGGTTTTTCCTGTGCATCGAGGCCGCCGATCCGCTGTTCGACCGGACAAGGACCAGCGAGTTTCTGGGCACCCTGGAGCCCAGGGAGGTGTCCGAAGTTGCGCACTAGATTCCTCGCCTTTCTTGTACTCCTGGTGGCCGCCGCAACCGTGGCCTGCCGGCAGGACATGCACGACCAGCCCAAATACATTCCGCTGCGGCCAACCGATTTCTTCGCCGACGGCCGTTCGGCGCGCCCGCTGATCGAAGGCACCGTGGCGCGCGGCCACCTGAATGACGATGCCGTCTACTACACCGCCAAAGGGCCGGACGGTAAGTTCACACCCGAGTTTCCTTTCCCGGTGACTAAGGAAGTCATCGAGCGCGGCCAGGAACGCTTCAACATTTACTGCACGCCGTGCCACGATTCGCTGGGCACCGGCAATGGCCGGATCGTGCGGCGCGGCTTCCGCCATCCGCCTACCTATCACATCGACCGGCTGCGCCAAGCGCCGACGGGTTATTTGTACGACGTCATCACCAATGGATTCGGCGCCATGCCCGACTATTCGGCTCAGATTCAGCCTCGCGACCGCTGGGCCATCGTGGCTTACATCCGCGCGCTGCAACTGAGTCAGAACGCTTCCATCAACGACATTCCGGCCGGCGCCAAAGCGCGGCTCAGCCAGGAGGGCGGACAGTGATCGCGCAGGCAACCGAGTTCCAGGTTTCCGACGAGCTTCGCGACACCATGCAGCAGTGGCGCACGCGCTTCGCCGTGTCTGGCGCCGCCGGCCTGCTGGCCACCGTGGCGGGCTTGTTCCTGGTGTCTCCCAACCAGTTCTACCGTTCCTGGCTGTGGTCGTATCTGTTTGTGCTTGGCCTCGCGTCGGGCAGCCTGGCGTGGCTGATGGTGCAATACCTCACCGGCGGCGCTTGGGGCGTCATCATCCGCCGCCCGGCCGAAGCCGCCGCACGGACGCTGCCACTGGTAGCGCTGCTGTTCCTCCCCATCTTCATCGGCATCCCCAACCTCTACCCGTGGTCGCACACCAAAGTGGTGATGGCCGATGAGTTTCTGCGCCACAAGCAGCCGTTTCTCAATCTTCCGTTCTTCACGATTCGGGCCGCGGTCTACCTGGGCGGCTGGTGCTTTCTGTCCTGGTTCTTTCGCCGTTGGTCGGCCATCGAAGACAGAGAGGGCGGACAGACGCCGAGCCGCAAAATGGGCGCGCTGGCCGGTCCCGGCCTCATCTTCTGGGGACTGGCCGTCACCTTCATGGCTACCGATTGGGTTCTTTCGATCGATCCGCGCTGGTACTCCACCATGTACGGTCTGCTGATGATCGCCGGGCAGGCGCTTTCCTCGATGGCCTTCCTGATCGCTGTCGTCGTGTTTCTGGCGGCGCGCAAACCGATGGCGGATGTCGTTACGCCGCGCCATTTGCACGACCTGGGCAAGTTGATGTTTGCGCTGGTGATGCTGTGGGCATATTTTTCGTTCTCGCAATTCCTGATCATTTGGGCCGGCAACCTGCCGGAGGAAATTCCCTGGTACCTGGTGCGGCTGCACGGCGGCTGGCAATGGGTTGGCCTGTTGATCGTCGTCGGCCACTTTGCCCTGCCTTTCGCCCTGCTGCTGTCGCGCGACCTGAAGCGCAATTTCAAATTGCTGCGCAACATCGCGCTGTTCGTTCTGCTGATGCGGGTGGTCGACATCTATTGGGAAGTTGCGCCGGATTTTCTGAAGGGATCTTTCGGACTGAGCTGGATGGATTTCACCGCCGTGATGGGGCTCGGCGGCATCTGGCTGGCCTACTTCCTCAGCCAATTGGAAAAACGGCCGCTGCTGCCGCTCCACGATCCGCACCTGAGTGAGGCTTTGGAACATGGCCGAGAATAAACACGGGCACGCCGAACCCGACGCACCGCTCGATCTGAGCCGCCCCGAGATGCGCCATGAGCGCACCGACGCCGACATCTGGGCGCTGAGCAAATTCGCCATCGCGCTGCTGCTGATGTGCATCGCGGCACTCGGGCTGGTGTTCGGGCTCTTCCGCTATTTCGAAGGCAAGTACGGGGGAGTGCTGCCGCGCGCCACGCAGTCGCTGACCCTGGATGCCCGCCACCTGCCGCCGGCGCCGCAGTTGGAAGTCACCGAACCGCAGGACCTGGCGGCGCAGCGCGAGGCCGAGCGCCAGATACTCTCGAGCTACGGCTGGGTGGATCGCGAGCACGGCATCGTGCGGATTCCGATCGATCAAGCCATCGATCTGCTCGCCGCGAGCCATCTGCCCGCGCGCCAGACCTCGCAACCGGAGACTGCGGCCGCGGACGTCAGCCTTCCCACCGCATCCGGCCTTGGTCCCAAGATGCAACCACCAGGCGGTCCGCTGGCCGGCCAGATTCCGCAAGGACTGGTCGCCCCAACGCCCGCGCCCACCTCGGTAGCGCCGAAGGGGAAAACCAAATGACGCGCAATTGGAGATTCGCGTTCGCGCTCTGCGCCGGCTCGTTCTTCGCCGCCGCCGCGCTCGCGCAACCCGGCCAGCCCGCGCCCATGCAGCCTTCTTACAGCTTGCAGGATTCCAACCTGAAGCCGGTGTTGCCAGGCTCGCTCGAGGGCGTCGGCATCGATCAGAGGTTGGATGCGCAGGTCCCGCTTTCGACCATCGTGCGCGACGAAGCCGGCCGCGATGTCCCGCTATCCACCTTTTTCCATCCCGGCAAGCCGGTGCTTCTGGCGCCGGTCTATTACCGCTGCCCGATGCTGTGCACGCAGATCTTGAGCGGCATGGAGAGCGCGCTGAAAGTGGTTTCGCTCAATCCGGGCCAGGACTTCGAGGTGATCGCGATCAGCTTCGATCCCAAGGATACGCCTGAAATAGCGGCGGCGAAGAAGGCGAACTATCTGCGCCGCTACCGCCGGCCCGGCACCGCGAATGGCTGGCACTTTCTCACCGGCGAGGAGGCCAACGTGCGCGCGGTTACCGACGCCATCGGCTTCCATTACAAATACGATCCCAAGACCGACCAATACGCCCACGCCAGCGCCATCATGATCCTCACCCCGGAGGGGAGGGTTTCGAAGTATTTCTACGGCGTCGAGTATTCGCCGCGCGATATCCGCCTGGGATTGGTGGAGGCGTCGCGCAATAAGATCGGCACGCCGGTGGATGAAGTTCTCCTGTTCTGTTTCCACTACGATCCCGCGACCGGCAAGTACGGCGCCGTCGTCATGAGCCTGCTGCGGATCACCGCCGGGGCTTTTCTGATAGTCGGCGGAACGGCAATCCTGATCGCGCTGCGCCGCGATGCGCGCAGCAGGCGGCAGAGCGCGAGGCAGGCTGGACAAGCAAGAATATGAAGATACCGCTTTTCCCGGAATCGGCGTCGAACTTCGCGCCCGACGTGGACCATCTGCTGTTCTACCTGGTCGGCGTGTCGGTGTTCTTCACCGTGCTGATATTCTCGGCCATCTTCTACTTCGCTATTCGCTACCGGCGGCGCTCGGACAACGAGCTGCCGAAGCCGATCCACGCCAGCCTGGTGTTGGAGATCGCGTGGTCGGTGATTCCGTTCGGACTGACCATGGTCATGTTCGCATGGGGCGCCAACATATTCTTCAAGGAGAGCCGCCCGCCGAAAGACGCCATGCAGGTCTACGTGGTCGCCAAGCAATGGATGTGGAAGCTGCAGCACATGGAAGGGCAGCGCGAAATCAACGAGTTGCACATTCCGGTGGGACGGCCGGTCAAGCTGGTGATGACTTCCGAGGACGCCATTCACAGCTTCTTCGTGCCGGCGTTCCGCACCAAGCAGGACGTGGTGCCGGGCCGCTATTCCACAACCTGGTTCACGGCTACCAAGCCGGGCAAGTATCATTTGTTCTGCGCCGAATACTGCGGCACCAAGCACTCCGGCATGACCGGCTGGATCTACGCCATGGAGCCGCAGGATTACCAGGCGTGGCTGAGCGGCGGGCGGAGCTTCGGATCGCTGGCGGAGAACGGCGAGAAGCTGTTCCAGGACCTGGCTTGCGGCAATTGCCACAAGGCGGATGGCTCCGGCCGCTGCCCCAGTCTGGTCGGACTCTATGGGAGAAGCGTGCAGCTCGCCGACGGGCGGTTTGTGGACGCGGACGAGGCCTACCTGCGCGAATCCATTCTGCAGCCGAACGCGAAGATCGTGGCCGGTTATCAGCCTCTGATGCCCACCTTCCAGGGCCAGGTGACCGAAGAGGGCGTCCTGGAACTCATCGAATACATCAAGTCACTGGCGCCGCCGCCGGCGGCCGGGGCCGGAACGACTCCGGCGGAGATCAACGTCAACCCAGGCGTCGCCACTGCCGCGCCCAGCAACCGTTAGCCATATGAACACCGCCGCGATCGAGACCCAAGAGAATTATCTGAACGCCGGCTACGGCCTGAAGAGCTGGCTTCTTACCAAGGATCACAAGCGCATCGCGATCCTATATCTCATCACCATCACCTTGTTCTTCTTCATCGGCGGCATTTTCGCTTCGCTGATCCGCATCGAACTGCTGACCCCGCAGGGCAACCTGGTCTCCTCGGAGACTTATAACAAGCTCTTCACCATGCACGGGATTGCGATGATCTTCTTCTTCCTCATCCCGTCCATACCGGCGACGCTGGGTAACTTTTTCCTGCCGATGATGATTGGCGCGCGCGACCTGGCCTTTCCCCGCATCAACCTGCTGAGCTGGTACCTGCTGGTGATCGGCGGCGCCTTTGCTATTTTTGCCATGCTGGCCGGAGGCGTCGATACCGGCTGGACCTTTTATACGCCTTACAGCACGACTTATTCGAACTCCTGGGTGATCGCTACCGCGCTTGGTATCTTCGTCTCGGGCTTCTCTTCGATTTTGACCGGACTCAACTTCATCGTCACCGTGCATCGCATGCGCGCGCCCGGCATGACGTGGTTCCGCATGCCGCTGTTCGTGTGGGCTAACTACGCCACCGCCGTGATTCAGGTGCTGGGCACGCCGGTGGTCGCCGTCACCCTGGTGCTGGTCTTCTGCGAGCGTGTCTTCCATATCGGCATCTTCGATCCCAACCTAGGCGGCGACCCGGTGCTCTTCCAGCACATGTTCTGGTTCTATTCGCACCCGGCCGTCTACATCATGGTGCTGCCGGCAATGGGTGTGATCAGCGAGATCATATCGGTCTTTTCGCGCAAACCGATCTTCGGCTACCACTTCGTCGCCTTTTCGAGCATGGCCATTGCAGTGATCGGCTTCCTGGTTTGGGGGCATCACCTGTTTGTCAGCACGCAATCGGTTTACGCCGGCCTGGTGTTCTCGTTCCTCAGTTACTTCGTGGCGATTCCTTCCGCGGTGAAAGTCTTCAACTGGACGGCGACTCTGTACAAAGGCTCCATATCGTTCGCCACGCCGATGCTCTATGCGTTCGGTTTCATCGGCCTGTTCACCATCGGCGGTCTTACCGGACTGTTTGTCGCCAGCCTGGGCTTCGACGTGCATGTCACCGACACGTACTTCGTGGTGGCTCACTTCCATTACGTAATGGTTGGCGGCACTATCATGGCGTTCCTGGGCGGGCTGCATTACTGGTGGCCCAAGATGACCGGCCGCATGTATCCGGAGAACTGGGCCAAGCTATCCGCCGCCATCATCTTTGTGGGATTCAACCTGACGTTCTTCCCGCAGTTCATCCTGGGTTACATGGGCATGCCGCGGCGCTACCACGTTTATCCGGATGAGTTCCAGGTGCTGCACGTGCTCTCTACAGCGGGTGCTTCCATCCTGGCGATCGGCTACCTGTTCCCCATGTTCTACTTCATGTGGTCTCTGCGCTACGGCGAACTCGCGCCCGCCAACCCGTGGGGTGCGACAGGTCTCGAGTGGACGATGCAATCGCCGCCGCCGGTCCACAATTTCGACGAGATCCCGGTGGTCACGCACGAGGTCTACGATTACAGCACCGTGGTGAGAGAGGGGGTCGAAGTTGGCTGAGCAGGCTCACGCTCCCGTGGAAACGCTCGCGCTGCGCGAGCAGTTCAATACCGCTGAACAGCAGAAGGAGTCCGTCACCTTCGGGATGTGGATCTTCCTCGTCACCGAAGTGATGTTCTTCGGCGGGCTCTTTCTGGCTTACACGGTTTACCGCAACACGTACCCGGTCGTGTTCGGGATGGCGTCGACCTCGCTCAACGCCGTGATCGGCGCGCTCAACACGGCAGTTTTGCTGTGCAGCAGCTTTACCATGGTGCTGGGCGTGCGCGCGGCGCAACTCGGGCGGCGCAGAGCCCTGGTGATTTTCCTGATTCTCACCCTCCTGCTGGGCCTGGTTTTCCTGGGAGTCAAGGCGTACGAGTGGAATACGAAATTCGTCGAGCATCACGTTCCAGGCGCAACTTTTCATTTCGAAGGCGCCGCGGAGCAGGGACCGGCGCAGCTTTTCTTCTCGCTCTATTTCGCCATGACCGGTCTGCATGCGCTGCACATGGTGGTGGGCGCCGGCATCCTCTCCTGGCTTCTGTTTCACGCCGTGCGCGGGCGTTTCACGGCCGAGTACATGACTCCGGTAGATATTGCCGGCCTCTACTGGCACTTTGTCGATATCATCTGGATTTTCCTGTTTCCCTTGCTCTACCTGATTGACCGACACATGAGATAGCCATGAGCGAACACGTCGATTCCGTCAAGACTTATACGGCCGTCTGGCTGATCCTGCTGGCTCTCACCGGCATCACGACGGGAGTAGCCTATATAGACTTAGGCGCTTTTAGCGTGGTGATCGCGCTGCTCATCGCCGCCGTGAAGATGCTGCTGGTGGCGCTGTTCTTCATGCACATGCGCCACAGCACCAAACTGACCCAACTCGCTGGCGCCGGCGCGTTCCTATGGCTGTTTATCATGATCGTGTTCACGCTGGCCGACGTCTGGACCCGCGGCTTAGTAGGCACGCAGGGGAGGTAGTAAGTAGGACGATCGGTGTTTGTCGTCTGTCAAGGCGTCGAGCTGTTGCGCGGCATGACAGACGACAAACACCGATCGTCCGTCCTACCTTGCGCGCTGCTGGTGGCCCATCAACAACACCGGTGACCCGCCGACACTCACAGTGCTCCCCTCCACCGGCGTCGCGTTGCCGAAGATATCGCGTTGGGAAACGGAGCGGAACGCGCCGGGGATGGCGAATGGCACGGTTGCCGCCGGGTTCCACACGATCAGCCCGGGATTGCCACCGGCTAGGATCAGCCCAATCTGCCAGGTGCCCGAGGCATCGATGGAGGCGCCGGTGAGCGACGCGCCACGCAGCCAGTTCAGCAGGATGCCGAACGCGGTGCCGGCCTGGGTGAGCACCCGCGGATCGTTCTCTTCGGTGCCCACGCAGAAAGTGGTGGCCTTGCCCCAGGCGTACCAGTCGAAGCGGATGGAACCGAACGCGAGGTGGACGAGATACTTACGTACCAGGTAAGCCGCCGCCAGAGACTCGGGCGCGGTGGTGTTATCGCCCGTGGCGCCTTCGGTAGCCCAGAGCGGAATCGCGCTGACGCCATGCGCGGCCATCACCAGGTTCACGTTGGCTATGTCGGCGGCGGCCGCCTCCGGCGGCGTCTCGTAGAAGTGATAGGCGATCATGTCCACGTTCTGCGCGATGCCGGCTTGGAGGAGTTGATCCAGATAACCCGTTGCATAGGCCGCCGGCGAAAGGACCGTGTTGCCCGAGTCCACCGACTTGAGAATACTGTAGGCTTCGGCGGTAAGTTCGGCCAACTCGGCCACTGTCCCCGTGTAGTAAGTAGGATCGTTCGGCTCGTTCCAGATCTCGTAATAGCGGATACGCCCTTTGTAGCGCTGGGCAACCGCGGTGATGTAGTCTCGCCAGTACTGATTGTCGGTCGGCGGCGCGG
>JBAVIH010000607.1:0-5280 GCA_049686695.1 Bryobacteraceae bacterium
GGGCACGGCGACGCCTATGCGGAGGCCTGTACCTTCGCCTGCCGCGGCGACCATCTCCGGCGACGGCGTCTCCCCCGCGGCCAGCGCGGCGGCCAGCGGATCGCCTCCGGGAAGAGCGGCGGCCACCGCGAGAGCGGAAGCCGGGCGGGCCGCCGGATCGGCCTCCAGGCAGCGCAGGATCACGCGTTCGACCGCCGGATCCATGTCGCGAACCAGGGTGGAGGGGGTCAGCGGCGGAGCACTGGATCGCACGCGTACCAGCTCGGCCAGCGTCGCGGCCTCAAAGGGGCGCTTGCCGGTGAAGAGCTCATACAAAAGGAGCCCCAGCGAGTAGATGTCGCTGCGGACGGTGACCTCTTTGCCGGCGAGCTGCTCCGGCGCCATGTAGAGCGGCGTGCCGTTGCGCACCTCGTTGCCCGCGATCTCATTGGCGATCCCGGCGAGACCGAAGTCGGTGAGCAGGACCTGGCCGCGCCCGTCGATCATAACGTTGCCAGGCTTCAGGTCGCGATGGAGAATGCCTTTGTCATGCGCGGCGGCGAGGCCGGCGCAGAGTCCGCGAGCGATCTCCAGCGCCTTGTCGGAAGGAAGCCGGCCAATGCGGCGAAGCAGCGACGCAAGGTCCTCGCCATCAACATATTCCATCGAGAGGAAAGGATGACCTTCGACCTCGCCGACATCGTAAACGCGGCAGACGTGCGGATGCGACACCTGACGCGCAAGCCGGACCTCATTACGAAAGCGCTCAATCGACGCGGGATTCTTGCCGAGCGCCTCGGGAAGAAACTTGAGCGCCACCGGTTGGCCCAGCGCCAGGTCGTCGGCGCGATACACCTCTCCCATTCCGCCTTTGCCGAGAAGGGCGACGACGCGATATCGGCCGGCTAGCAGGTCACCCGGAAGAAAACGTCCTTCCGATGATGTGCGGACGGAAGAACCGGTCAGGGACGAGGGCCGGGTATTCGATCTTGCGGGCGTGTCGGCGATGGCGACCGTCTCGGCAACCGAGGCGTCGCTCGGAATCGCGGCGCCGCAGGCGAAACAAAAGCGGCTGCCTTCCGGAATGCGGCTTGCGCACGATGGGCATTGCATCATGGCATTCGCGCTGCTGTTCGGTATTGTCTCATACGGGGCTTCAGCACTGCTCGTGAATCCGAGTCACCATTATCGCGCCATATCGGTAGCTGAATGATCGTATGAAATAGGATTTCAGCAAACAGGCTGTAGAGTAAATGGCCACGCGAAGGGATTCTACCGCGAAAACTGTGAGGCAAACATCCAGATCGTCATGTGCCTCCTCGAAGAGGAACAGGTGCGTGCAGGCGATCTATCACTGCGGCAAGGTGGTACGGCCGGAGCGTGTCGCTTCCTTTGTGCGGCCGACGGCAGGTTCGGCGGTTCGGCCGGGGACCGGCTCCTTTTCTTCACTGATCGTTCTTACTCCTGGATTCAGGCACCGTTGACAAACTAGCGGGCCGGTCACGATCAATCAGCCCTCTGCGATCGAGCCCCCAAGACCCTCTGGCGAGCGTCAGTTCCAGAGTCTCAGCCGTGGCCACACCCGCGCCAGCGGCCATTTCAACCCGCGGGCAATCACGATCGGATAGTGCTCCCACGTCATGGAGTACGGATGCTCCACGCGCGGACCGTACTCGACACTGCGAAACGCCGCTTCGAGCTGCTTCCGACGGTCGCTCGTGTTGAGGACCGCGTCGTTGAGCCCCAGCACCAGCATTACGTCGCCCGTGTACTGGCGCGGTCCCCAGTAGAAGCAGGTCTGGTTCGGACAGATGGCCTTCGGCAATCCGTAGCGCGGGCCAAAGAAGTCGATGGCGCTTGCTTCCCCGTAGTTGGCGGCGAAGATCGCGGCGCGGCTTTGCTCTTCGGGCGGCAAGGCGTGGTAGACGGTAGCCACCTTCCGCACCATCTCCTCCCATCCAAACATGTCGCCGAAGCTCTCTTGCAGGCGGCCGGACTCGGAGACATAGTCGCGGGGCGGCTGGATGCGGAGGGCCTGCTGGTAGCGCACCAACTCGTCGGGCGCCAGCAGCGGCAGCGCCAGCGGCGCCGTGGTCAGTGCCACCACGACCAACAGGGACACCAGCGCGGTGCGCACCCACCGGCTGCCGGTCCGCCGCTCCCAGAACACGCCTCCCGCTGCAAACAGCATGGGGTAGGCTGGCGCCATGTAGTAGGTCTTGCCGTGCAGCGCGATCATCAGAGCCAGTAGCGCCAGAAAGGCCCAGCCGAGCGCGCGATAGCGTTTTGCCGCGGCGCCTCGCAACAGGAACCAAAGACCGGCCACCCAGACCAGTATGCTCGGCGGCAGCATCACCAGCACCTGGCGTCCCAAAAAGGCCAGCGCCGAGAGCTGGACGTTCTTGCTCCGGCTGCTGCGCAAGTCCACGAGCGTCGCCCAGTCGTGGCGTGCCTGCCAGATCAGATTCGGCAGGAACAGTAGCAGGGCAATGGCGCTGGCGATCCACATCCAGCGATTCAGCAGGAGACGCCGTTCGCGGCTCATCAGCAGCCCGGCCGCCAGTGCCGCGCCAAAGAAGAGCATGGAGTGTTTGTTCTCGAGGCCCGCCCCGGCCAACACGCCCAGCCAGACAAGCAGTTGCGGCCGGTCGCGGTTGATGGCCAGCAAGAGCACCCAGGCGCACCCCATCCAGAACAGCGGCTCGAAGGCGTTCATGGTGAGGATCGTGTCGATCCCGAGGTAGATCGGAGCAATCAGCACGCTGACGCAGGCGAGGAAGGTCGCAAAGCGGCCACCTCCCAACTCGCGGGCAATTAACCCGGTGAGCAGGATCGTGCAGCCGGCCGCGAGGGCTGGGAGCAAGCGGAGGGCATGCAGGGAGTCGCCGAGAAGCGCGCGGACCAGGCGCGCGACCAGGGCTATCAGCGGGGCATGATCGACGTAGCCCCAGTCGAGGTGCTCGCCGCAGGCCAGATAGTACAACTCATCGCGAAAGTATCCATAGGAGCCGTTAGTGGCCAGATGGACCGCCACGCCTGTGAGCGCGCAGGCGACCGCGATCAACAGTCCCGCACGACGATCGGACATCTCCATTGAGGCAGCCGCCGCCGACTGCGCGTGATCACTCAAGCTTGGCCTCCTTACGGCTGCTGGTCAAAGCGCCAAAACGATAAAACTGTCTGAAATCTATTCTGTCCAAGAGTCGCAATTCAGAGACGAGCAAGCGTTTCCGAAATTAGCGTCGGTCCGTGAGATGCCGATAGTGATAGGACACCCCGCCTAAAGCAACCCGGCCGGCGCAGGCCGTTATGACCAGATATCGCTGGCCGTTCGTTGCCCTACAGCTCAGGCACATCCGTGGTTCGCGCGTTATGCCCTGCGCGGCTGCTGCTTTGCTCCCCTTCCGCGCACTGAACAGCCGAGTCCAGAATGATCACACCGTTAACGGCTCACTTTCTTAACTGCTGGACGAAGAAATCCGCCATCATGTGGTTAGCCTCGATGGCCTCGGGAAGCGCAGAGTCGTACCAGAAGGCGTGGGGCAGAGCGTCGAAGACAACCAACCGCGCATCGACGCCGGCGTTCAGGTAGGCGCGGTGCAGGTTGATGGTGCCTGAGAGCAGCAAATCGCGGCCGCTGGTGATGAATAGCGTGGGCGGCAGCCCATGCAGGTCGGAGTAGATTGGCGAGAGCAAGGGATCCCGTGGGTCAGTGGCGGCTACGTACTCCGGGTCACGAGGTTCTGGCTCAGGCGGATCCAGATGCCCCGAGAAGCCCCGCAGGGCGTAGAGCGCCTCCGAGTCGCCGTAGCGTGCGAAGTCGCCCATCCCGCTGAAGATGCCGAGTGCAGCCGGTAGCGGCAGGCCCAGTTGTTTCAGGCGAGCGGCCACTTCAGCGGTCAGAATGGCTCCGGCCGAGGTGCCATAGATCACTATCTGGCTGGGCTTGTAGGTTTTCAGCAACTCCTTGTAGACGGCGACCGAATCATCGACGGCCGCGGGAAACGGATGCTCCGGCGCCAGCCGGTAAAGCACGGCTACCACCTTGATTCTGCTGTAGCCTGCGATGGGAATTGACTCCGTATAGGAGCCGGAATCTGAGTTGAAGCCGCCGCCGTGCAGGTTGAGGAGGACCTTGTCACGGTTGGCCTCGGGCACCCCTTTCGGGTTGACAACGCGAACCGGTACCGCGGCGATCTTGTCCTCAACGAGCTGATTGGGGCAGAGCCGGCTCCATTCCACACGCGCACGGGCCGTGTAGGCATCGATGCGCCGGCGGCGCTCGGCCAGAGATTGCGAGGGGCCCTGGTCGGGCATTTGTCGACTCAACGAGCGCTGAGCCTCGGCGCTGATGGTCTTCGGAACAGGTACAATCCGGGTGACGTGCGCCGTGCCCTGGGTGTCGATGTAGCTGGTGTCACGTGTGGGAGACTGAGCTGCCGTCGTGGGCTGGGGGGCGGCGGCGGGCTGCTGCGCTTGGACGATTGCGGAAGTCAGCAAGAGCAGCAGTGAGGCGGAACGGGCGAAGAGATTCATGGAATTGAGCTCCTCTTATGAAAGTAATTCTGACGCGCTCACACGCGGTCAGAATTGGAACTCCTTCACGATACCAAAGAGGGATGGGGCAATTACACGGATACGGCATTGCGCGCCGCATCGAGCAGACCAGCGGAGACTTGCTCGCCGTGCGCTACGGAACCCTTTATCCGGCCATCATGAAGCTGGAACAGGAAGGATACATCTCCGCGGCGTGGGCGTCTCGGATAACAATCGCCGGGCCAAGTATTACGCGCTGACTCGCGCGGGACGGAAGAGACTCGCGAGCGAAGCGCGGGATTGGGATCGGACCACCGCCATCATTGCCCGGTTCTTTGCTCCGTCCGGGGAGGCCTCATGAGAGCCGCTCGCGCACTCCTGCTCCGGCTGATGAGCCTGTTAAACAAGGGCCGCAAGGACCGTGAACTGGCGGAGGAGCTTGAGAGCCACCTCGGGATGCAAATCGAGGACAACCTGCGCGCAGGGATGAGCCCCGAGCAAGCGCTCATCGAGGCTGTTTTCCGAGACTTCGCCCATGCCATGCGCCAAGTGCGCAGGACTCCCGGCTTTGCGGCAGTAGTTGTTCTCACGCCGGCGCTGGGCATCGGCGCCAATACGGCCATCTTCTCTCTCCTGTACGGCGTGCTGCTCCGTCCGCTGCCCTACCGCAGCATGCGCGCTCGGTCAGTTCGGCGGCGGCCACCGTTGTGCCGCTGCCCAGAAACGGATCTTCTGTGGCGCTGATGGTTATGTGGTCTTCTGGCT
>JBAVIH010000608.1:0-5112 GCA_049686695.1 Bryobacteraceae bacterium
CCGGTACCGTGTGGATGCCCAGGTGGTGCTGTTCTCCGTGCCGCTGCTGCGGCGCGCCGGGGTGGGCGCGGGTACGGTCGCATGGCGGGAATCGAGCGAGGATGGCGGCACCACGCGGGTTCTCGAGTTCGCCGCATACTCCCTTCCCGACCGCGCGGCCGGGTTGAACCGCCTTGGGTTCATCGAGGAGAGGATCAGGTTGGCCGAAACCGGCATGACCGAAGCCATCTACTTCGGCCTGATGACGGCGTCGGGCGAAGAGAGCGCCGAAGAAGCCCGCAAGGCGCTCCACTCCACTGTCAGCCAGTTGGCGTACACGGCGGTCGACGCCCGTATCCAGAGTCATTCCACGGAAACTGCGACCGCGCATTTCACGGCGCCGTCGGCGCTCTCCGCGGGGCACCGCGCACAGTTGGAACAGATGGCGCGCCAGGCTCTGGCCGAGGCTCCGCGCAAATCGGTCGGCCTGTCTCCAGACAGCGAGGCGCCGCCTCCCTTTCTGCAGGCCATGGCTGAACTGCTGCGCCAGCCCAACGGCGGCGAGGGCCGCTATATCTATAATGGCCATCTCTATCGCCTGCGGCTACGGCGCGCGGCCGACCCAAAGGCAGGCGAATACTTTCGCAACCGCGGCCTGGCATCGGGCCCGGTCATCGCCGTTACTGGCGCACTGCAACGCGCTAGCGGCGGTAAACCGATCGACTTTCGTCTGTGGATGGAAGAGTCCGCCGCGCAACCTATTCCGCTGCGCATCGAGTATCAGCCCAAGTCATACCTCCGGCTGGCCTTCGAAGCGGAGGCGTGAACGGCGCGCCGACACCCAGACTTGTGGCACTGTCCGCTTGCGGACACTCGGACGCCAGAATCGTGATGGCATTCACGCCGCATTGTTACAAACAAATTACAAATAAGATGTTTGGCTCTGAAACTCAAGTGGCCGGCATACTCGCCAGATATGGCAAAGGAATTGCTCTCGTCTCTCGCCAGGAGCGGCCCGTTATGCTGACATCCGTCAAACACGCCTTCCGGGTATTGCGCAAGGACCCTGTCTTCACCGCCGTAGCCATATGTTCCATGGCCATCGGTACTGGCGCGACGTCGGCCATGTTCAACATGGCCGACTTCATGCTGCTGCGGCCGCTGCCGGTCGCCGATCCCGATCGCGTGGTCGCGATTAACACCGCAAAGTCAGCGCCGTTCGGCCAGAACACGGCGATTTCCTATCTGGATTACGTCGATCTGCGCGACCACAACCGCAGTTTCGACGGCATGGTGGCTGCCTCCTACGCCAAGTTCGGCTTCAGCCCCGACGCCCGCGCTTTGCCCCGCATGAAATTCGGCTATTTCGTTTCGGGCAACTTCTTCCGCGTGTTGGGCGTGCGGCCGGCGCTGGGCCGCGACTTCCGTCCCGATGAGGATCGGGTCCAGGGACGCGATGCCGTGGTGGTGCTCGGCCACGATTTCTGGGCGAGTCAGTATAACGCCAGCCCGTCGGTTCTCGGTTCGAGAATCCGGCTGAACGGGATCGAATTCACCGTGATCGGCGTGGCGCCGGAGCAGTTTACCGGTCTCGACGTCGTTTTCCGGCCCACCGTGTTCGTTCCGCTCGCCATGTCGCCGCGGATGACGCCGAAAAACGAGCTCGACGACCGCGAGACCGGCTGGCTCCTCGTCAAGGGCCGGCTGAAGCCGGGCGTCCATATCGGACAGGCGCGTGCGGACGTCCAGGCAATCTCGGATGGGCTACAGAAGCTGCATGCGCAGGCGAGCAAGGATCGGCGGCTCACTGCGGAGACCGAGTTGCAACTTCGTGTCGATCAAGGCACCCCAATCAAAGTGTTGGTCATGCTGGGCTTGCTGGGGCTGGCGGTTCTGCTGGTGGCCTGCGCCAACGTGGCGGGTCTGCTACTCAGCCGCGCGCGCGCCCGCTCGCGCGAAATTGCGGTGCGGCTGGCCATTGGCGCCGGGCGCGGCGCTTTGATCCGCCAGCTTCTGTTGGAGAATCTCTTCGTGGCCGTAGCCGGCGGAACGGGCGGTCTGCTGGTGACGGACGCTTTCGCCCAATTCTGGCGCAACTACCGGATTCCCTCCGACTTGCCGATAGTCTTGAACATCGGCACCGACCACCGGGTGCTGTTGTTCGCGCTGGTGGTCTCGGTACTGAGCACGCTGCTGTTCGGTCTGGCGCCCGCCTTTCGCGTGACGCGCCCGGACCTGGTTCGGACTCTGAAGGCAGCCGACGCCGATAGCGGCGGTAAGCACCGGCTCTGGGGCCGCAACCTGATCGTGGCCGGACAGGTGGCGCTCTCGCTGGTTCTGCTGGCCGTTTCGGCCGCCCTGGTACAGGGCTTCCGCGGTGAATTAATGCAGGGGGCTGGCTTCCGCACCGATCGCCTTTTCCTAACCAGCTTCGACACACAACTGGCCCGCTACTCCGAAGACCGGACGCAGCGGTTCTACGACGATCTGCTGCGGCGAACGCGTTCCGCGCCCGGCGTGCGATCGGCAGCCCTCGTCTCCGCTGTGCCCATGGGCGGATGGGAGCCCATGGACATCTTCGTGGACGGCTTCGAGTTGCCCCCCGACAACAATCCGCTCCCACGACTTGGCGCTTATGTCAGCGACGGCTACTTTGGCACCATGGGCATCCCCATCCTGGCTGGCCGCGGCTTTTTCGAATCGGATCGGAAGGACACCCCGCCGGTGGCCGTGGTCAACGAACACGTGGCGAGTCATTATTGGCCCAAGGGCGACGCCGTGGGCAAGCGTTTCCACCTGGGCGCCGCCACCGGCCCCGCGATCGAAATCGTGGGCGTCGCCAGGGATTCGAAGTACACCTTTGTTTCCGAGCCTCCCAAGGACTTCGTCTACCTGCCCTTCCGGCAACGCCCGCGCTCCACTCTGGTTCTGGTGACCGAGTCGAACGCGCGGGACGCCGGAACGCTGGCGCCAGTGCTCCGCGACGTGGTGCGAAGCCTGGATCCGGATATGCCGGTGTTCGACATTCAAACCATGCAGGACTTCTTTGCGGAGATCGTGGCGAAGACGACCTTTCTCACTCGCGTGGTGGCGAGCATGGGCCTGATGGGTCTGCTTCTGGCGGTGGTGGGTCTCTACGGCCTGGTGGCCTATTCCGTGAGCCGCCGGACGCGCGAAATCGGCATCCGCATGGCCGTCGGCGCGGACCAGCGGAATGTGGTGTGGATGGTGCTCCAACAAGGACTGCAACTCGGCGCGGCCGGGGTTGCCGTGGGCCTGGTGCTGAGTTTCTTCGCCTGCCGCATGGTTGTCTCGGTCTTTTCAATCGTCAGGTTTAACCAGCTCGATCCCCTGATCTTTGTCGCTCTCCCGCTTTTGCTTCTGCTTGTCATGGTGCTGGCCACCTGGGCGCCGGCGCGCAAGGCATCTCTGATCGATCCGATGCGGGCGCTACGCGACGAGTGAGCTGCCCTCAAATGAGTTCGATTCCATGGACTGTGTCCGTTAGTGTTACCACCGAAGTCACAAATCCGTGACCGGTTCTTAATCATGCGTAGACATTCCCTTGCGAAGATTTCTGATGAGGTTAATCCATGCGCCAGGTTCTTTCCATCGGAGTCTTCTTGTGTCTCTTGAGCGCCACGCTGCTGTTCGCTCAGTTTGAAACGGCTGAAGTGCTAGGCACGGTACGCGATCCTTCCGCGGCGGTGATTGCGAGGGCGGCCGTCACGCTGACCAATCAGGCAACCGGCGTGCAGTCCAAGGTGGTCACCGCGGAGAACGGCGATTTCGATTTCTTCAACGTGCAGGTGGGCCGCTACTCGCTCACCATCGAACATGCCGGATTCAGCAAATTCACGATGAACGATGTGACGGTCGACGTGGGCGCCCGGCAGCGCGTGGACGTTTCGATGAAGGTGGGCGCCGTGACGGATTCCGTCGAAGTTACCAGCGCCGCCGCCCCTCTGGAGACCGATTCCAGCGATCAGGGCCACGTGGTCAGCACTGCCGCGGTAACCGAACTCCCGCTCAATGGCCGCAATTACGCCGACCTGGCGCTGTTGAACGCCAACGCCGTCAAATCGCCGATTGCGGATTCCTTCTCTGCCACGGGCACACCGAGAGAGGGCGCGTTTAACGTCAACGGGATGCGCAGCACCTATAACAACTTTTTGCTGGATGGCCTGGATAACAACGCCTATGGAACCAGCAACCAGGGTTACTCGGCTCAGTTGGTTCAGCTCTCCCCGGACGCGCTGGCCGAGTTCAAAATCATCACCGGCAACTACAGCGCCGAATACGGGCGCGTGGGCGGCGCGGTGGTGAACGCGGTGATGAAATCCGGAACCAACGAACTGCACGGCTCCGCTTACGAGTTTTTGCGTAACACGGATCTGAATGCCATCGGCTTCACTTTCAGCCCTGCGGTCTTTCAGAAGCCCACGCTGCAACGCAACCAATTCGGCTTCACGGCGGGCGGCCCAATCATCAAGAACAAGCTGTTCTACTTCGCGGATTATGAAGGGTTCCGGCAGTTGCAGCGCTATCTGAACTTCGATTCGATTCCCGACATGAACGATCGCAACGGGATTCTGCCGGTGCCGGTTTACGATCCGTTGAACAAGACCGTCTATCCGGCTAACACGGCGATTCCCATCGCGCAATTGAATCCGTTCGCCGCGACGGTCTTAAGCCAGTTGCCAGCGCCAAATGGCCCTGGGCGCTCCAACAACGACGAGGCGCTACTGCTGATTCGCGATTACGGCGACAAGTTCGACGCAAAAGTCGACGGCCAGATCAACGACCGCATGACGGCGTTTATCCGCTTCAGCCAGCGCAAGGACCTGCAGTATTACGCACCCGACCTCACCGGGCCATCCGGCGGGGATGGCAACGGATACATTCACGTGATCGATCAGAACGCATCGCTCGGCTACACCTGGACCATTACGCCGACCTCTCTCTTCGAGGCCCGTTTGGGTTTCTCGCATTTGCTGGGCGGCAAAACACCGCCGTATGTGGGTGGCCCGAGCATGAACGCTCTATATGGCGGCTTTGAAGGCCTGCCGACGACAACCAATCTGACCGGCGGACTCGACACCCAGACCATCACCGGACTCACCGCCCTGGGCC
>JBAVIH010000609.1:0-10178 GCA_049686695.1 Bryobacteraceae bacterium
CGGCTCGGTTACCCGCACCCACCGCTCGCCAGCTATCGAATCTAACCATCAACTGTTCGTGTGGGTCCTTCCCCCACTGGTAATCAGCCCCTTTGGGGCACACGCAAGACCGCCGGCGCTACCGGACCTCCCATGCGTCGAATCTCGACGCGGCTGCACGAGTGCGCACGCCACGGCTATCTTCAGCGATAGCGGTAGAGCTTGATCTTCTGAATCGAGTAGCGGTCGCCGGGGAACCAGAGGGCTTTCCACTCGGGGGTCTCGTCGCCGTTCAGGCGGCGTCCGGGGACCCAGCGGCCATCGACGTACTGGCCTTCCTCGACCGTGGCCAGCCCCACGCCCTGGGTTTCGTCGGTGGCGCTCTCGAAATAGACGCTCATGCTCCTGCCGACAATCACGTAGTCGTCGGGGCCCAATTGGATGAACAGGCCGGCAACGCGGTCCACCGGGGCGGCGATGGGCGCATTGGGATCCTGGCTGCGTCTCGCGAAGCGGGCCTCGATCGCATAGTCGCCCAGCCGCACCTTGGACTTCGGGGCATCCGCGTCCACCAGCACGGCGGTGACTTTTCCAAAGCCCTGTCTTTCGAGGACCAGCGGAGCCACCTGCGAGAGGACCTGGTAGCCTTTGCCGAGTTCGCCATCGGGGGACGCCAGCCGGTCGATCCCAAACGGCGAGTAGCCGATGCCGCCATACTTGCCGGCGGTCGCAAATGCCCAGGCGACGCCCTTCGCGTCGCCTCTCGATTCGGGGATGAAGAGCGGGTTGCCGGACTGCGTGTACCAGGTGCACCAATCGTCGTAGTTCGGAACGTGGACGTCGGGCGCGAGAATGTCGATGGCCGGCCCGCCTGCCCTCCAGGCATCCATTACCTGGGGTAATGGGCCGCCGCTCGGATAGCCGCCGGGTATGCGCTCGGTGGGCTTGTCCGGTCCCTGGAGCAGCCAGGTGTTGACGAACATCGGCAATGGATATTCGGCTTTACCGGCCGCCGCGACATGGCCGACGTAGCGGGCGTAGTTCCACGCCATGAATATTTCGTCGGTCTCCACGCCGGCGCCGAAGACCTCTTCCCAGCTTCCGGAAGTCTTGAAGCCGGCGGCTTCCCAGCGCTTGCGCAACTCCGGAATCAGCGTGTCTTTGTGCTTCAGAAGATAGTCGAGGAACTCCTTGGGCACCGGCCCCGCGAAAGCCTGGTTGGCCACCGGCGAGTGGTCGCGCGAGGAGCCGAGCACGCCGACTTCGTTCTCCACCTGCATCATGACGACCGTGTGCGCGTCTCCGTCCACCTCGCGGATGTGCTTCATCAACGCGGCAAAGGCGCGCGCATCGGCGTTGCGGTTGGCTTCGCTCAATGTGGTCAAGGTCGGCAAACCCTTGCCCTTTTCGTCCTGGATGATTGGAAACCGCTGCTGGTTGGTCTTGACCCACACGGGTTGGTAAGTGGATTTGCCGTTTTTCCAGCTTCCGAACCAGAGCAGAATCAGGCGCAGGTTGTACCGCCGGGCATCCTGTAGCAGACCGTCGACCAGGCTGAAGTCGAAGCGGCCCTCCTCGGGTTCCATCAACTCCCAGGAGACGGTTGCCAGGACGGTGTTGAGGTTGGTTGCCGCGATTTTGCTCCAGAGCGGCCGCATGTACTCCATGCTGGATGCGCTGGAGTTGTTCAATTCCGCGCCGAGGACCAGGAACGGCTTGCCGTCCACGATCAACTGCGTGGCCGTTCCGTGCTTTTCGAGGTGCGGGATATTGGTGGAGGGCTTCGCTTGCGGGAATGCTGCCGTGGACGCAAGGGATGCCAGAATTGCCGTAAAGCCAAGAGTTCTCAGTATCATGGATTCACCTCTAGGGCATTTCACCCCAAAAGATAATGTAATCCAATGCGCCGTTGTGCGTTGCATCTGTTAACGGCAGAGGGCCCGAATGGTAACGTTATCGCCTCGACTCAATTAGCGGCGGCAAGCTGTGCCTGGCGTTTGGAGCGCTCGACGACCTCTTCGACCTCGCGCCGGTATTGGGCCAGCAGCTCGGGCGTGGTAGCTTCAAAGCGCATCACCAGCACGGGCTGCGTGTTGGAGGCGCGCACCAGTCCCCAGCCTTCGGCGAACAGCACGCGGACGCCATCCACATCCACGGTTTGATGGCGGGCGCGCAATTCGGCGGCGGCCAGGCGCACCACCTCGAACTTGATTTCATCGGGGCAATCGAAGCGAATTTCGGGGGTGGTGACGGTGCGCGGCAGATCGGCCAGGTGGGTGGAGAGCGGCCGGCCGGAATCGGCCACGATCTCGATCAGGCGGCAGGCGGCGTAGATGGCGTCGTCATATCCGTGATAGCGGTCGGCGAAGAACATGTGGCCGCTCATTTCGCCGGCCAACTCGGCGTGGGTCTCCTTCATTTTGGCCTTGATGAGCGAATGGCCGGTCTTCCACATGATGGGGTGGCCGCCGCGCCTGGCGATATCGTCGTACAGGAGCTGCGAACATTTCACTTCGCCGATAAAAGTAGCGCCCGGCTTGCGCGTGAGGATTTCGCGGGCGTAGAGAATCATCAACTGGTCGCCCCAGAGGATGGAGCCGCGCTCGTCGACGGCGCCGATGCGGTCGGCGTCGCCGTCGAAGGCTATCCCCAAATCGGCTTTGGTTTCGAGCACCCGGGCGATCAGCGCTTCCAGATTGCGCGGCACGGTGGGATCGGGATGATGATTGGGGAAGCGGCCATCCATCTCGAAGAACATCTCCGAGGCGTCCACGTTGAGGCGCTCCAGAATGCGGTGGGCGACGGGGCCGCCGGCGCCGTTGCCGGCGTCCACCACCACGCGAATCCGGCGCGGGAAATGGAACTGCGCGGCGACTTCGTCGACGTAGGGGGTGGCGACATCGGCGGTGGTCTCGCTGCCGGCGCCACGGTCCAGATCGCCGGTTTCGATCATGCGGCGAATTTCCTGAATGGCTTCGCCGTGAATCGTGCCGGCGCCCAGGACGGTCTTGAAGCCGTTGAATTCGGGCGGATTGTGGCTGCCGGTGATCATCACGCCGCCATCGGCCTTCGCGTGTACGGTGGCGTAGTAGAGCAGAGGGGTGGGCTGGACGCCGATGTCGGTGACGTGGCAGCCGCTGGTCTTGAGACCGAGGACCAGCGCATCGCGCAGGCGGGTGGAACTCAGCCGCGGGTCGCGGCCCAGGCAGAGGTTCGGTCCGCCGTGACGCCGCAGGTAGGTTCCGAGGGCCTGGCCGAGCGCGGCGACGTCCTCGCTCAAGAGTTCGGCGTCGGCGACGCCGCGAATATCGTATTCCCGAAAAATGGTCGATTTGAGCATGGGCAACGCTTATTGTAATGTAGTGTCCGAGAAGCCACCCGGCAAATCAAACCCGCTCTCTTCTCGTATCCGTGTTCATCGGTGGCCAGCAATCGTTCTGAAAAATGACGGCTCACAACGGCACAAAAAAACTCGTATTCGGAAAGTGGTCTATTCCAATTTCAGAGTCAAGATGGTCAGGGAGTGGGCGGGGAATTTGTAGACGAAGCCGTTTCCGGTTGGCGTGACGGCGATGGTGCGGGTTGTGGGACGGACCTTCTTGTCATCCTCGAAGGTGTTGACGGCTTTCAGGTCGGGGTGATTCAGCTCCCACACGGCGATCTCGCCGGGAGCGCGTCCACCAACGCTGTCGATGCGCGCGGCGATGTCGAGCTTGGAACTCCGGTTCAACACGTTGAGGAAAGCGTGGTGGCTTTTCTCGTTCCAAGTGGCGGAGACATCCAGGTAAGAGACCTGCCGGCCGTCATAGTCGTACGAAGGAGCGGTCACCAGCGCATCGAGCGACTGGTTGCCGCGCTGTTTACCGTATTCGACGAGCGGCCAATAAATGGTCTGCAGAAAGAGGCCGTTCTTGCCGGTCACAATCGGCGCGATTACGTTCACCAACTGCGCCAGGTTGGCCACTTTCACCACGTCGGCACGGCGGATGAAGGAGTTGAGAAACATGCCCATGGCGAGCGCGTCCTCGGTGTTGTACCTCTCCTCGAGTCCCATGCGGCCGGTCACGAACTCGTTTGAGCTGCAGCAGGTCCGGTACCAGACGTTCCACTCGTCGAACGCGATGTAGATGGGGCGGCGCGCGGCCGGGTTCTGCCCTTCGCGGGCGGCCTGGATCAAGCCGTCCACGATGGCGATGCGCCGGTCGATGTCGGCGCCGGCGGCCAGAAACTTCTCGAAGTTACTGTCGCGGTTGCCGATGTAAGTGTGCAGGGAGAGATAGTCGATGTCGTTTTTCAGATAGTCGAGCACGGTGCGATTCCAGCCAATCCAGTCGTAGCCGGGCGAGAAGTTGGAGCTGCCGCTGGCGATCAGCTTGATGGAATCGTCGGCGCGACGCATGGCTTTGGCCGCTTCGAGCGCGAACTTGGCGTAGTCTTCGGCGTTGCGGTGCCCCAGTTGCCACGGCCCGTCAATCTCGTTGCCGAGGCCCCAGATCTTGACGTTCCATGGCTTGTCGCGGCCGTTGGCGCGGCGCAGGTCGGCATAGTACGTGTGATCGGGCTCGTTGCAGTACTCGACCCAGTGGCGGGCTTCGTCGATGGTGCCCAGGCCGGCGTTGATGCAGACGTAGGGCTCGGCGCCGATCCGTTCGCAGTAGCGCAGGAAGTCGTCGGTGCCGAAGCGGTTCGATTCGAGAGCGCCCCACGCGTCGTCGCGCCGCACGGGACGTTTATCCCTGGGCCCGATTCCATCCTCCCAATGGTAGCCGGAGACGAAGTTGCCGCCCGGCCAGCGGAGCAAGGACACGCCGAGACCCTTGGCTGCGTCGATCACATCCTTGCGGAAGCCATCGGCGCCGGCGAGCGGGCTGCCTTCGTCATAGATGCCGCCGTAGATGCAGCGGCCAAGGTGTTCGGCGAAGTTGCCGAACAGGTGGGGATCCACCTCTCCGATGACGCGCTCGGTATCGATCTTGATGCGCGCCTGCGGTGGCGCCTGGGCGAACCCCAACGCGGCAGCGGCAAGCGCGGCGGCGAATGGCGCAGCGTGCCTCACCAGGCGGCGCCGGATTCCACGATTCACTTTGCACGACATGGTCTGTCCTTCCTTCCCCGCTGCGCTCATGCGGATTCGACAATCAAATTCGCGTACTGAATGGTGTCTCCGGTTCGGACCAGGCCAATTGCCTGGGGGACGCGCTTCTTGAAGTCGACGTGCGGTTCAAAGACCAGCGGCACGCCGGACAGCGCCTGTTCGAACTCCAATCTTACATCGTTGCCATTGGCGCCGAGGAACTCCTTGGCCATGAAAGCCCGGCCAATCGCGAAGTTGGAACGGATCGCCCGGAGCACGTCGAGCACTTTGGGAATATCGTCGACCAGGGAGATGTCGATGGTTTCTATCTGCGGCCAGAACGGAAAACCGCGATCCGCGATCGCCAGCGTATTGGTGTGGCGGACGCGGCTGATAAGGGAGTTAATCGCCGGGTTCAGAATTCCGGTTTTCAGCATATGCGCAAACGCTCCTCGGCACGGAATCGCACAGGTTACCCCAACCTGACCCTGACGCGCAACGAGCCTGGCACGGGCTCTTCGGAAACCACGATCATGTATCCGCCGCCGCACCCGGAATACATGGCGCCCGGGTACCGGGATTGGAACCAGCAGAGAATTGCTTTCAAATCCAAATGAATCGCCGGATGTTGCACGGTGTGCGGCAGAATCGCTTCCCAGCAGCGCATGCAATGGTTCATGGCGGCGCCGAGACGGCGGATGTCGGTGTTCAGGATGGCGTCGAAACAGTCCTTGCCGGTGCGCCCCAATTGCGCGATCCACGCGGGATCGAGGTTTCTGGTGCCCAGGGGACTGTAGCCGGCCGGACGCTGGTTGATAGGAACCAGAGAGACAACGCTTTCCACCCATCGCGCGATTTCCGGGTCGCAGTTGGATTCGACGTGCGCCGGAAACCTTCCCTCGTCCACTCGGGCATCGTAATCGAGCCGGCTGACGCCGGGATAGAGCAGCCCAACCATGTCCTGCGAGCCGGAGGGTTCGGCTTTCCCGGCATTCTCCGCCCAGTATAATTCGCGGACGAGTTCCGCCCGGGGCCGGTCCGGAATCGCGCCCTCCCACAGGCGGGTGGCGATCCGGCGCGTGCTGCTGGCCATGCCGCAACGGTCCATGAACCAGAAAACCGGCTCCAGCGCCACCACGACCATGCATCCGGGAGGGTCCGGGTTGTGCCTCGAGAGGAATGGCTGGTCGATCCACCCGCCCGCCAGTGCCATCCGATGCGGGATGGCGCTGGTGATGAAGGCGATGTCCCCGCCCCGGCTGGCGCCATCCGGACCGTCCGGAAGCGCCGCGGGCGTAGCCGCCGCCATGGCAAGGGGAGGCTCCACGACTAGTCTTTCACTACCCGCTTTCCGGCCTTGCGGTCCGCATACTGTTGCGCAATCCACGCGTAGGTCTTTTCCATGCCGGCGCGGAGCGGCGTGTGGGGTTCCCAGTCGAGCACGCTTCTAATGAACGTGTTGTCGCTGTTCCGCCCGGCTACGCCCTTGGGGGCATTCAGGTCGTAAGTGCGCCCCAGTTTCACGCCGGCGATTTCTTCGACCATGCCGGCCAGATCGTTGATCGCGATCAGCTCGCTCGATCCGAGGTTGATGGGCGTCGCAATCAGGCGATCGCAGTGCATAATCTGGTCGATGCCGAGGACGCAGTCCTCGATGAAGCAGAAGCTGCGGGTTTGCGTGCCGTCGCCCCAGATATCGATGGCGGTTTCGCCGCGGTCGAGGGCTTCGATCACCTTCCGGCTGAGCGCCGCGGGGGCCTTTTCGCGGCCTCCGAACCAGGTGCCGTTCGGTCCGTAGATATTGTGGAAGCGGGCGATGTGGGTTTCCAGGCCCCGTTCCGCCCAATACTCCTGGCAGAACATCTCCGAGATCAGTTTCTCCCAGCCGTACCCTCTCTCCGCCATGGCCGGATACGCGTCGGATTCCTTGAGCGCACGGACGTTGGGATCCTGTTGCAGGTCCGTGTTGTAGGCGCAAGCCGACGACGAAAAGAAATAGCGCTGGGCGCCGGCGCGCCAGGCCGCTTCAATCAGATGGGTGTTGATCAAAATGCTGCGCAGGCACTCGACGCGGAAACGCTCGATGAAACCCATGCCGCCCATGTCGGCGGCCATGTTATAGACCTCGGCCGCGCCTTCGACGGCCTGGATGGCGTTCGCCTTCTCGCTCAGGTCCATCGAGAGCGATTCCACGCCGGGCATCCGCTGGTACCATTCCGGCAGCGGCTTGCGGTCGATGGCGCGGATCCGGGTGTAGCCCAGATCGTGAAAGTATCGCGTGAGCGCGCCTGCGATGAAGCCCCCGGCGCCCGCGATGACGATCAGGTCGTCGCGGCCGATCTTACGCTCGATTCGTACCTCGGAGTTTTCTTTCATGGCGGGCGATATTTATCCAGCGGCGGAGCTCGGCCAGCGACCTGCGGCTCACGGCGAGCGGCAAGTTCCGGCGCCCGCTGATTAACGATAAAGTAACCGGTTGTAATTGTAACTGCGGGAAACCGCCCCTGTCAATCCTGCGAATTGGGTCATATTGGGTCATCTAAAATGTCACTGAAAGGGCCCTCGTTGGGTCAAATGAAAAAGTAACCGAAGGCGTGAGGGAGCCAGGTCCTGAACGGGAGCGAATCAGGGCGCCGGCAGGATGGACATGCACTCACGCGAGCAGTACTTGGCCGAACGGGGAAAACGGGTGGGGAGACGGGACAGACGCATTTTCCGCGCAAGATGAACATGACCTACAACTTCTCCGCCACCCAGCAAACGGGCGGATTGTGTCGTCGTCGGATGCTATTACGAGGGAGAACGTCAGCTACACCTGCGATAAACCGGCTGATTGCGGCGGCAACCACGAACAAGACCCAGGTGAAATGGAACGGGTCGTACGGCTATGATGGGTTTGGCAACATGACGTCGAAGGTGTCGAGCAATGGGACGCCGGCGTCTCCGCAGGTGGACCCGAACACCAACCGGGCCCGCGTGATCGGCGACTACGGTTTTGACGCCAACGGCAACTGGCTGGGCGTGTCCACGCCGCAGATGATCCTGAACACCTGGAACGTGGAGAACCAGTTGATCGCGACCGCGCCGGCGGACCGCAGCGGGAATCTGAACACCTACACCTACGATCCCTGGGGCAAGCGCGTGATGCAGTTCTATGGGGGAGTGGGCTTTGCCGGATCGGGCACGGTGTATTTTTACAGCATCACGGGGCAGCGTCTGGGGTCGTACCAGCTCGCCATCTACCCGCCGATCCAACTGACGCCACAATATATTCCGCAGTATTTCGGCAAACGGATGCTGGTGGCGAAGGACCGGCTGGGCAGCGTGCGGAACGGCCAATACGGAGCCACGGCCTATTTCCCGTGGGGCGAAGAGCGGACCCCGACAACGAACGGCGCCGACAAATTCGCGACCTACTTCCGCGACGGTGTCACCGACGGTGTCGGCCAGGACTACGCCAACGCCCGCTACTACAACTACAACTTCGGCCGCTTCTGGAGCCCCGACCCGAAGGGGCTGGGGTCCGCGAGGCCCCTGAGTCCGGGTAGTTGGAACCGCTATACCTATTCTCGGAACGATCCTGTGAACTTCCGTGACCCGAGCGGCTTGGACGACGTTGCCGGTGACGGCGGGGACAACCCAGAGGGGAACGACTGCCTGGAGTACGATGACTCCTGCGGCGGCGGGGGCGGCGGCGATGGGGGAGGCGGCGACGCACCCTACACAATCAGCACAACCGTCCACTGCCCCAACACCTTTGGGGTTGACGGATGCGTGGGATCGCCGCCTGTACCGCCAGATCCAGACCCCACATCTGGGGACGATGGCGATTCGGGCGACGGCCAGCAGACACCAATTACCTTCGGGAGCGGAGGTAACAGAAATGTTCCGGTATCGGGTGCGGTAATGAAGTGGGAGTGGAAAACTGGGATGGCGCTCGCGCGTAGGCTCCTGGCTAAAGATCCGCAATGCGCGGCCCTGTTTGGCCGGACCGGACCTGCAGGAAACACGTCTCCCGATCCCCTCACAGTGCTGACGCAGATTCAAGGCTCGGAGGCGTTCGGCCCACTCGCCTCGAATGAAAACTATATAACTAACGCAACAACTGCCGGCACCGGAAGCGTCGCCATCTCGATAGGCAATGGTGACACTATGCTGGTGAACAGCGGCGTTACGATCACGCTGAACAACATTACAAATGGGGCCAGCTTCGTAACCGGGAACGTCATGGACTGGGCGCAGACTATTCTGCACGAGCTGGGCCATGCGTACGCGGACCTTTACGGCCTCGGAACCTCTGCCATCCAGCCGGATCTAGGGAACAGTGCGGCGAGTGTCGCGAACAACAATCTGATACAAAAGAACTGCAAATGAAGACGATCATACTACTTTGCGCCTTATGTGCCACGGTGCCGAATGCCCGCGCGGCGGACCAGCAATCGGCGATGTCCGTTTGTGAGGTGATCGCTCGTCGGATGGAGTTCAGCGGCCGCATGGTCACCGTCCGCGGCGTGGAGGTCGTGGTCGAGGGAGGGGCACTGTATGCGGACCGGGATTGCACATATAAGCTGGTCACGCGGGGAGTCGTGTGGCCCAACGTGATCAACCTAGCCTACCCAAACAACAGTCAGTCCATGGATCCCAACACTCACGCGCCCTTCGAAGCCGATTGGGCGTCGATTGAGCGCTCTGAGGCCGCCGCCCTGCGAGCTGGCTACAAGTTGGAAGATGACCTCAAGGTCGCCACGTATGTTGGGCTGCTCTTAACCTACGATAATGACGAACTCGGGAGGCGCTCCAACGCCGGCCTAAGGGTGCCGTTTCTTCTCGGATTTGGACAGGCCGGCTTTGGCGCGCCCGCACAGCTCGTGATCAGGAGCGAGAGGGACGTCGTCATACTGCACGGGGCGGCGAAGGGCTTCTGGAAAGCGTGGGACCCCGGGGCCGGTGTGGGTCACCCGGGACGGTAGCCGATTACCGAGGAAACCCGGGGACGGACTGGAGTGGACCCCCTGCCTGAGACACGGATATTAGGGACAGGTTACCATTCGCTGACAGGCAATTGCCAGCGCTCTCTCCCCAACGCATACTGGGGGCGGTTGGTGAAGCGGAAGCGGGCTCTGCT
>JBAVIH010000610.1:0-4893 GCA_049686695.1 Bryobacteraceae bacterium
GAGCCGGAGAAGACCGAAGAATTCCAATACACCGGCGGCATCGCAGAGTTCATCAAGCTGCTCAATAAGGGCAAGCAGGTGCTGCACGACAAGCCGATGCACTTCGAGGCCGACCGCGACCTGCCCGCGGGCGGCACGCTGACGATGGAAGTGGCGTTGCAATACAACGACGGGTATTCGGAGAACATTCTCAGCTTCGCCAACGCCATCAACACAGTGGATGGAGGCACGCATCTGCGCGGCTTCTATTCCGCGCTCACGCGCACCATCAATGCATTTGGCCAGCAGCAGGAGCTCTTCAAGGAAAAAGAAAGTCTCACGGGCGACGATGTGCGCGAGGGGCTGACTGCCGTGATCAGCGTGAAGGTGCCGCAGCCGCAGTTCGAGGGCCAGACCAAGGGCAAGCTGAACAGCGACATCAGCGGCTACATGACGCAGTTCGTTAACGAGAAGCTGGGCGAATACTTCGACAAGAACGCGACCATCGGGCGCCGCATCGTCAATAAGGCAATTGATGCATCGCGGGCGCGCGAGGCTGCCCGCAAGGCGCGCGACCTGACGCGCCGCAAAGGCACGCTCGAATCGGGCGGCATGCCGCACAAGCTGGCCGATTGCCAGGAGCGCGACCCGGAGCGCTGCGAGCTGTTTCTGGTCGAGGGCGAATCCGCCGGCGGCACCGCCAAACAGGGCCGCGACCGGCGCTTCCAGGCCATCCTGCCGCTCAAGGGCAAAATCCTCAACGTCGAAAAGGCGCGCTACGACAAGATGCTGGGCCACGAGGAAATCCGCGCCATGATCACCGCGCTCGGCACCGGCATCGGCAAGGAAGATTTCGATCCCGCCAAGCTGCGCTACGGCAAGATCATTATCATGACCGATGCCGACGTGGATGGCTCGCACATCCGCACCCTGCTGCTCACCTTCTTCTTCCGTCACATGAACGAGCTGATCCTGCGCGAACGGGTTTTCATCGCGCAGCCGCCGCTCTTCCGCATCAAGAAGGGCAAGAGCGAGAAGTACATCAAAGACGAAAAAGAGCTGACCAAGGAACTGACCAAGCGGGCCACCGAGAACCTGAGGCTCGAGATCCACTCGACCGGCAACGGAAGCGGGCCTAGAGCGGTGCTCGAGGGAACCGAACTGCGGGCCTTTCTGCTCAACCTGGACGAGTACGAGAAGATGTTCCACAAGGTGGAGCGCCGGCTGCGCGACGCCCGCGTGGTGGAGGCGCTGGGGAACCTCGACCTGCGCGTGGATCACAAGGGCGAGTTCCAGCAGGAAAGCAACCTCAAGCCGGTGTTCGAGGCCCTCGAGAGGCTGGGCCTAAAACCGCAGATGCGCCGCGACGAGGAGCACTCCTCCCACGCCGTGGTCTACCATGACCAGACCGGCGCCGAGCGATCGGTGGGCCTGGCGCTGGCCGCGCAGCCCGAATACCGGCGCTTTCGTGCACTGGGCCGCATCATCGCGCGCTATAACGATCCGCCCTTCGTGGTGGTCAAGGACGAAAACCGCGAGGCGCGGGCGGACTGGCGCGCGCTGCTCGATTACGTGATGACCGAAGGCAAAAAGGGCTCCGACGTGCAGCGCTACAAAGGCCTCGGTGAAATGAACGCCGAGCAACTCGCCGAAACCACCATGAATCCGGAAAAGCGCACGCTGCTCTCCGTGCGCCTGGAAGACGCGGTGAAATGCGAGGAAATCTTCTCCACGCTGATGGGCGAGGACGTCGAAAACCGCCGCAAATTCATCGAAGACAACGCCCTGGACGTCAAGAATTTGGACGTGTAGAGGCGGCATGACCCTCCCAGATACCTTTGTGGCCGTGCGGTTGGCGGTTGTTGCCCACGTTTGTGCGCAAGCAGGCTGACATATAGATAATGCGGCACCAAGTCAAGCCGCGCTCGGCTTCCAGTTCCCCGCGAATGATGCTGCGCAGCGTGTTTCCGCCAGGTATTCCCGGAGCGCAGCGTGTGTCACCAGGGGGATTGTGGGCCGAAGCACGAAAAAGGGATGGCAGTCACGTCCCGAGCGAATCCCTTCGACCCCGATCATCTCTCCGTCACATTCCAGTGGTAGCCTGAGTAGTCATGAGCAAATTCCTGGCCTTGATCCTGATGGCGGGCAGCCTGTTGAGCGCCGCTCCCAAGAAGCCCAAGTTAGTGGTGGCGATTGTCATCGATCAGTTCCGCTATGACTACCTCACGCGCTACCGCTCGGACTACCACGGCGGCTTCGACCTGCTGCTGACCAAGGGCGCCGTCTTCACCAATGCCCGTTACCAGCACTTCCCCACCGTGACGGGGGTGGGCCACAGCATCTTCCTCAGCGGCGCCATGCCCGCGCTCAGCGGCATAGTCGCCAATGCGTGGTACGACCGCGAGGCGGGCTTGCAAGTGACTTGCGTCTCCGATCCGCAGACATCGCTGGTGGGAGGGTTGCCAGGCCCGGGTTCCTCGCCGCGGCGCATGCTGGTGGACACGGTGGGCGACGAGCTCAAGATCGCGGATGACAGCCAATCGCGCGTGATCGGTATCTCGCTCAAGGACCGGGCCGCTATCTTGCCCGCCGGCCACATGGCCAACGGGGCTTATTGGTTCGACGGCCGGAACGGTAACTTCGTCTCCAGCAGCTATTACTTCGAAGACGTGCCGGCCTGGGTCAAAGAGGCGAACGAGGCCCGCCCCGCCGACCGTTACGCCGGCAAGACCTGGCTGGGCCATCAAATGCCGGATCCCGGCCAGTTGTATAGCGCAATCGAAGCTACGCCTTACGGCAATGAAATCGTCGAAGCCTTCGCCGAGCGCGCGCTGGCCGGCGAGCAACTGGGCCAACGCGGCGTCACCGACCTGCTGGCGGTGAGTTTCTCCTCGAATGATTACGTTGGCCATGCTTATGGTCCGGATTCACCCGAAGCGCGCGCTATCTCGGCAGATACCGACGAGTTACTCGCGAAATTCTTCGGCGCGCTGGACCGCGCGGTGGGACTCGGTAACGTGTTGGTGGTGGTGACCGCGGATCACGGCGTGGCGCCCGTTCCCGAGGTCAACACGGCTCGACACATGCCGGGTGGCCGCATGGAGGATGGAATCATCGCCAAAACAGTGCAGGAAACTCTTGGTAAGAAATATGGCCAATTCGATTGGGTCACCGCTACGCTCGAATCGGTGGTCTATCTCAACCACGAGCTGATAGCGTTCAAGAAGCTCGACCTCGCCGAGGTGGAGCGCACCGCGGCCGAGGCGTTGCGCGAAGTGCCGCACGTGTTCCGCGTCTACACCGGCGTCCAACTTGCCGACGGTCAGGCGATGCAAGATTCGGTGGGACACATGGCGATCAACGGCTATTTCCCGCGCCGCGGCGCTGACCTGGAAGTGCTGACTGATCCCTACTGGATCATCGGCGGCAAGGGCACCACGCACGGCCTGCCGTTTGGCTACGACACCCACGTGCCGGTGATCTTCCTTGGCTCAGGCATTCGCGCCGGAGAGTACGATAATAACATCACACCCAACGACATCGCTCCCACGCTGTCGACCATCCTCCGCGTGGAAACCCCCAGCGGCTCCTTCGGCCGCGTGTTAGTCGAGATGTTCGCACAGTAGAGATTGGGTGGGGCATGCTAGTTAGCTTGCCCGTGTTTCGTATCTCACGCCAGCGTTTCGTCGAGCCAGTTATAGATGCAGAAGTCCCGATAGCCGGGGGCGGCGACTTCGCAGTGCTGATCCGCGCCTTGCTCGTGCGTGAAATGGACCATCGTCTTGGGGCACGTCAGCGCGTCGTATAGCTTCTGCGCCTGGCCCTGAAAGAACTGTTCGCCTTCCGGGTCGGTGATCAGCATGGGACAGCGAATGCGGCCGGCTACCTCCCTGAGATTGTACTCCTGCACGCCGTGAAAGGCGTCATAGTAGGACGTCACTCCAAACGGCCGCATGCGAAAACGCAGCGTCATCTTAGCCCGCGGATTCGATGCGGTGCCCATCTGTATCATCTGGTCGAACTGGCTCTTGTTCTTGGCATCCAGCACCTTACGAACGAAGTCGGGCAGGTTACGCAGCCAGGGATCGGAGACATCCCAAACGCCCGGATCGGCCACTCCGGCGGCGATGCGGTGCTCGAAAGCGAGCGCTCGCGGCACCCAGTAGCCGCCTTGGCTGACGCCCACCAGGGCAATGCGCTTCGGATCGACCTCGCGGTGGCGTAACATGGCATCGACCACCGGCGAAATCACCTTCTCCCAGTCCGGACGGAAGTAGAGCTTCCGCGTCCACAGCGAATCGCCTTGGCCCGGGCCATTGAAGATCAGGCAATTGTATCCGCGCTCGAGCGCGCCGGCGCCGCCCAAAACATACATACTCTCTTCCAAGCCGTCCGAGCCGGTATTCAGCAGCACCAGCGGCCTGCGGCGGTGCGACCTGTCGGCACGCAGGAACCAGCCAGTCAGGCTGGCGCCTTCGTAGGGGATTTCCAGGCGCTCGATTGGCGGGTCGAACAAGGCGGCCGCGGCGGACCAGCAGGAGGCGTACTCCTGCCAACAGGGGAGCATCCGCCCGGGATCCTCGGTGCCATCCAGGAAGCGCAGCGCGGAGGCGAAGTAGCCGGCGGCCCACAGGTAGGCCTCGCGCGCGCTCACGGTGTGGCGCTTGGCCGCAGCCGACTCCGCCAACGAACGCGCCTCCACGCCAGCCTGGTGAAACGCCTGCCAGGCGGACTCGAAATCCCCGGCCTTGATTTTGGCCGCAATCGCGAGCAGCTTTCCGGGGTTCCCCGCCCGATAGTAAGAGCGGCCCAACGCGATCAGGTTGGCAAAGCCGAAGTCCGGGTCGGTGAATGGGGACACCGGCGCGGCCGTTTGTGCCGCGGCCGGCGGCGCCGGAGCCTGCGCCGCGGAGG
>JBAVIH010000611.1:0-9901 GCA_049686695.1 Bryobacteraceae bacterium
CCACAGGCCACCGCGCGCGCCAGGTTGCGGGCGACGATCAGGTGGGCATCGGCGCCGCACGCTCCCACCTGCGCCCTCTCGCCAAACGGATCGATCCGGCACGGCCCCATGTAGCAGACGTCGCAACACAGCCCGAGCTCGCCGAATCCGCACAGCGGCTTCAGGTCGTCGTGACGGTCCCAGACGGTTTTGGCGCCCAACTCCTCCGCGCGGACCAACATCTCCCGCGCGGCGGGATCGGCGGAGCGGTTTTGAGGATTCGGCATATCTTTAGTCTCCAAGCAGCCCGGCAATTCGCAGCATTTCCCGATGAAATGGCCGGCAGCGGTCCATCTCGCCGCTGCGGGCCTCCAGTTCCAGATCGCGGTCGGCGGGGAGGACGCCCAGGATCTCAGCCGCCGGAAGGTGGGCGCGCACGAAATCCAAATCGGCCGCGCACGCAATCCGATTGGCGATCACGCAGGTCCGCCGTATCCCCAGATCGCCGGCGAGCCTAATCACGCGCGCCGCGGTTTCCAGGCTGGCCCATCCCGGTTCCACCACCACCAGCATGGCGTCCACGCCCTCGGCCGTTCCCCGGCCCAGGTGCTCGATACCCGCTTCCATATCCACAACCACGCGTTCCTGGCCGCCGAGCAGCAGGTGGTTCAGCACCTCGCGGAGCAGAATGTTCTCGGGACAGGCGCAGCCGCGTTTGCCGCGATCGATGGTGCCCATCACGAGCACCCGCACGCCGTCCACGTCGACGCCGAACTGGCCCGGAATGTCGTCCACGCGCGGGTTCATGCGCAGGAAGCCGCCCCATCCCTCGCCGCCGCCGACGCGTTCTTCGATCAACGATTTCAGTTCGACCAGCGGAGCGATGGCCGGACCGCGATAGCCGAGCGTTCCCGCAAGGTTGGCGTCGGGATCGGCATCCACCGCTACCACCCGGTAGCCGAGGTCCCGCCAGCAGCGGGCGAGCGACGCAGCCACGGTGGTTTTCCCCACCCCGCCCTTCCCGGCCACCGCGACTTTCATCCGCCAGCCTCCCAGGCGGCCAGCGCCGCCACCGCGGGAGAAGGTGGGCGCAAGCTCAGCAGCGAGGCTCCGGTGGAATCGAACTCCACGATTTGCGGGTCTTGGGGAACCGACAGGACATGGCGAAAGGAAGCGCCCTCAATGCCGGCCTGCCGCGCGTCGCACTGGTTGAGCACCAGGTCGGCCCTGGGCGGAGGGCCGCCGTGCATGTCCCGATAGAGGTCCAGCGATCGCCGGACGGTCTCCGCCGCCATGCGCGAACGGTTGGCCACGCACACCAGCACGTCCGCGCGGCCGCTGGTGCGCCGCGAAAGGTGCTCCAGGCCCGCTTCGCAGTCCACCAGAACATGACGGTAGGAACGCGCCAGGCGGTCCAGATGGTCGCGGATGAGATTGTTGACGTAGCAGTAGCAGCCTTTGCCCTCGGGGCGGCCCATGGTCAGCAGATCGAATCCGGCGCTCTCCGCCATGGCCTCCTCGGCCTGGAGGGCGAACCACTCGGAAGAAGACATCGAGAGCGGCCGGCCCTTGCCGTTGCGCAACTCCTCGCGCATGTCGGCCAGTGTCGGGCCGGTGGCGATCCCGAGCGCGTGGCCCAGGCAATAGGACGGGTCGGCATCGATGGCCAATACGGGAGTCTCCGCGGACTCGATCAGACGCCGCAGGATCAGCGAAGCTATCGTGGTTTTCCCCACGCCCCCCTTGCCAATCACGGCGATGATCATGAGAACCCTTCCCGTTCGCGAACCAGGCACGACAATTCGACCAGCGCATCCATCGTGCGTTCGGCTCTCTCGATGGTCTCCGTCCCCAGTCCGCAGGAAGGCGTCAGCAGCGCGTGCCGGTAGAGCATGCCGCGATCGATGCCCTTGGATACGAGTTGCCCGATGCGATCGTCCAGCGCCGCCAGCAAGGCCCGCGCGTCCAGGGCGACGCCGGAACGGGATGGGGGCACAATGCCCCAGCTCAAGGTGCCGCCTCGGCGCAGAAACGCATCCAGCTCGGCAGGGTAGAGCGAGAGACCCTGGAAGAATTCGTACGCGTCGAAATTGATCACGTCCAGGGGGGTGCCCAGCACCAGCGACCAGTCCGTGTTTCCGCAGCAGTGCAGCCCGGCCATGGCGTCTTCCTTATGTATAGCTTCCACCGCGCCGCCGATGGCCGCTATCACATCCTGCCGCGACACGTTGACGAAGGCGGAACCGAACGAACAGAGGTATGGCTCGTCGAGCACCACCAGGGCGCCATCCGCCGCCGCGCGAAGCTTCCGGGCCATCCAGCGCGCCTTCATCGCCATGCCCTGCACCGCCACTTCGTGGAGTTCGGGACTGTAGGCCAGCGCGCGCTTGTTCTCGTCGGTGACCGTCATCGCGAAGCTGAATGGGCCAGTCACCTGTCCTTTCACCCAGCGCGGGCGGCCGGCGCCCAGCCGCGGGAGGGTTTCGAGGAAGAGATGCAACCCCAAAGCGTAGTCCCGGGCGATGGCGAAGCGTTCGACGTCCTCTTCCACCACGGCCTGGTAGAACGCCTCCAACTGGCTTTCAAACCCGCCGCCCGTGCTGAAGTAGATTCGCTCCGTGGCGCGATCCACCACCGCCCCCGGCAGGCCCTCCGAGTACTGCACGTACATGCTTTCCAGCCAGTCCCGCGCCGGCAACTGCGGCCACGCGGGCAGCGCCGTGAATCGGCTGAAGATTCGCTCGATCAGGGCTTGCGGCTCGCGGTGCGGAAAGCTTCCCACCAGCGAGGGGACCGCGGAAAAGCGTGGCCGCTGCATGTTCCAACTCCTTCAGTCGGGTGTGAATCGGCCGAGGCACCGCGGCCCGGTCGATTTCGGGCAATCGAATCCTGTGGTTCTGGTCAACAGTATATCGCCCGTACACGCTCCTGTTGGTGGTGGCCCTTCCGTGAACTTTCCTTCGTCGACGAGATTCACGGTCCCCGATCCGATGATTCGGCCGTTCGGTCAAAGCTTATGGAAGAATGGGGACTGCGGCTTACCCGGCCACCGGATTCCGGCTTTCTTCCTGCGCCTCGGAGCGACCGATCCCGCCAGACTCGCCGAGAGCCGGCGCACCGGCGTGGCGGTTCCCGGGCTTCACTCCGCGCTCTTCGCGCCGGTCGCCTCGCCCCCCATCCGCGCCGGCGTTATCGGCATGTCGGCCGCAGTGCTCGACCTGATGAAGAAGTAGCGGAAGGGAGTGCTTTCGGAGCCACGACCGTCAGGGAGCGGTTCGGGAGCCCTTCCGAAGAACTCCTAATACCAGAACTTCGTCTGGGCCGCCCATGGGCTGTTCGGGTACTTCGTGTGCAGCAACTGAAACGCGGCTTTCGAGAAACCGGTGGTCCTCGGGCCGGTGTTGCCGAATCGAGTCGCACGCACGGCCAGGTGCAGCGCTTCCGGGACACGCGGGTCCTGGCTGTGCTGGCGCGCCCAATCGAGCGTCTGCTGGCACAGGTAGTCCGGCGCAACTCGGGCTGTGGCCATCAGGTCGTTGGCCTCTTTCTCGCCCTGTTCCCGCTCGGCCGGCAGCAGGAAGTTCTTGGGTGACTCGCGCTTGGGGATGACCGGCTTTGGCTCATCCGGATTGCCCGGCTCAGAATTCCACCAGTTATCGCGGAAATCGTCGATTTTGTCGATGTTGGTCCCTCGCGGCCATCCTTGGCGAACCGCCAGGTCGAAGCCCGGATCGCGCAGCATCAGGAAGATCGCCGCGAACCTTGCCGCGGCAGGATCGGCCTGGGCCAGATAATCGCGCAAGGCTGCCGCGACTTCGGGCTTCAGCTCCGCCAGACGGCTGGCCAGCGTACGCGCCTCGGCCTGCCGTCCGAGGACAATCGCCCGCACCCAGCCGGCCTGAGCCACCTCCAGTTGCAGGTTGCGCGGCAACAGCGGGTTCTGGGCCGCGTCCACCCAGCGCGCCAGCGGAACGGTGTGGTTGAACAGCTCCTCCGAGTCCGCCGCGAACTGCGCACCTGCGACAACCGTGTCCTTGTAATCGGCGAGCGGCGCATCGAACTGATCGACCTGCGCCGCCACCGGCTCGCGCGGGGCGTAGCGCAGGAACTCGCTCCAATCGCGCGCCAGCAACTGGCGGCCTTCGAGGAAACTGTTATGCGCGTCGGCCGGCTGGCGCGAAGCCAGCGCGAGATCCGCCCACTCCCGGGCGGCATCGGCCGAGCGATGAGTCTCGATTCGCAAACCCAAGTCCACGGCGGTCGCATAAGCCGGGTGATCGGGCTTCAGCGCGCTGGCGGCGGCGATCAACTCGTCCGCCGCGGTGCTATTCGCCGCCGCAACCTCCAGCGCCGCCGCCAGCCACGCGGCGTTCCTGGTTTGCCGCCAGCGTTCGAGGGCGTGATTGGAATTGCCGGGGTTTTGAAACGCCGTGATCCAGTCGGCCAGGTCGCAGCGGTCGGCGGGGCCATGCTGCAACTTGTCCCACAACATCGTAAAGTCGGCGACGTCGTGTTCGAAGCGCGGGTCGCCTCCGGGCTTGACCAGCGCCGCGCCCAGTTCCGCCATCCGCCCCTGCGGGTCGAGCTGCCCATCGACAAACTCGAGCATTCCAAGCGCCGCCGGCTGCACGGCTTTGCGTGCAGGGTCCTTGAGAATCGCGCGCAACTGAAGATCGGCGGCCTGCATTGCCTGCTTGTCGCCGGCCAGGGTGGCCTTGCGAACCAGGGTCCGCGCCACCAGGTACGGCGCCCGATCATGCCAGGGAGACGCGGCGTCGTTGCCGATCGCCTTAAAATCGCGCTCCGCGTCGGCGAATTTCTCGGCATAGAACTCGGCTGCGGCAATCTGATAGCGGCGGTCGGCAGCCAGCAGCGCGTTCGAGCCTGGCTTCAGCTCCGCCGGAATGTGCGCGCCCTCGTTGCAGTTCTGGAATACCAAATCCTGGCCGCGCACCCATTCGGCCGCTTCGGCGCTGCTCGCGCCCCATTTCCCGATGCGTTGATGCAGCGTAGCCGCGGCAGTGGTGAAGGCATCGTCCAGACAGTCCTGGTAGGCCTGCCAGCGGTCGCCGCCGGGCATCTGGCGGTACGCAATGGCTATCTTGACCGGCTGAACTCCCGGTACGGCATCGCGCGCCACCAGCCATTCGCCGGCAGTTGGCGATGTTTCGAAGCCGTACTGCTGCAGCTCGGGTTTCGCCGGCGCAGGCGAGAGCGCGGCGACCTCTTCCCGGGTCAGCGGCATGCCGGAGAAATAGCGATAGGCCACGATCAAGTTGCGGCGGCGATAGGTCGGCTGCACGATGCCGAGCTTCCCCTGGTAGTAAGGCAATTCATCCACCGGCCCCAATCGAAACACAAACTGCGCTTCGGGCAGAAACGGCCCGCAACTCCGGCTCTCCGGAGGCGCCAGCAGCAGCATGGCCGCCACCACGATCAAAAACGTTCGCGCGAGTTTCATTGCCACCTCCTGGCCCGCACCAATACCGCACGATAGGCATCTTCGTCCCACGGGCGGGGATGGAACACAAATAGCCGCCGCCCGGACGGAGCCTGGGCAGGCCATTCATCGGTCGAAATTCCCAGGCTGGACTGGCACAACGCGGCGCGGAATTTCGGCCTGCCCCTGGGCTCGCCGGCTCCCATGCGAAACAGCATGGGCACGGCGTCGGATACCGGAAGGCCGCGTATCCACGGATCGCCGTCACACCACGATGCCAACGCCGTGATGCTCAATGGCACGCCGGCTGCCAGACCGGCGCGCAACCGCTCCAGCAAGCCACGATACCACGCCCGCTCCGATTGGCGTGCATCGAAATCGATCTGTAACGCTTGAATGCCGGGACGCGCGGCATCGCGCAAAACCGGCTCCGCCACCTGCTGCGCGTCCGGCAGCGGGCCAGTGCCTTCCAGCCGCACGACCGCCATCAGAGCCACCCCTGCCGGGATTTCGAGCGGCTGCAAGCGCGGGCGCGATTCCACCCGGCCGCCGCGCCAGGAGATGGTGCGTGTCAGAAAGGCAACGCCGGCCGTGTGCGGATCGACAAAGCCCAGCCGTTCCGGCCGCTCCCAAGCCCAAAGGACCAGCCGTGGAAACCGCGGCAACGGATCCGGCCTGGTGCCGCACGCGCACGCCAGCAGCCCCAGACAAGCCCACCGGTGCGCGCGCATCAACCTATCGTAGCGCCGGGCCGTGGCGCTGGTGTTCGCGGCGGCAGCGCCGGGCTCCCCGTGGCGGAGGGCGCCTGGGAGTACAATTGCTTTCGTCAGGGAGGCCAAAACGGAAATCCTGCATGAGAAGCTTCGGAGTCCGGTTCCTATTCGCTTTTGTCTTGATGGCATGCTCGGTTGTGGTTGCGGCGGAGATGCCGCGGCTTCAGAAGACCGCGCATGGCTGGCAGTTTCTGGTGGACGGCAAGCCGTTCCTCATGCTCGGCGGACAGGTGAATAACTCGAGCGGGTGGGCGGCGGCGCTGCCCGACGTGTGGAAGACCATCGAGACGATCCACGCCAACACGGTGGAGATCCCCGTCTATTGGGAGAACATCGAGGCCAGGCGTGGACAGTACCGGTTCGGCGAGGTGGATCATATTGTGAACTGGGCGCGCGAGCACGACCTGCGCCTGGTGCTGCTGTGGTTCGGCAGTTGGAAGAACGGCGCGTCGAACTACGTGCCGCTGTGGGTGAAGCAGGACCGGCCGCACTTCCCCACCATGATCGACGCCGCGGGCAACTGGACCGGCGTGATCTCGCCCTACTTTCGCTCGACGCTGGAAGCCGATAGCCAGGCGTTCGCCGCGCTGATGGAGCATTTGAAGCAGACGGATGGCGACCGGCACACGGTGATCCTGGCGCAGGTGGAGAACGAAACCGGCTCGTTCGGCACGCCGCGGGACTATTCCGCGGAAGCGACCAGGCTGTTCGAAGGCGCGGCGCCGGAGAAACTGGTGGCGGCGCTCGGCAAGAAGCCGGGCACGTGGCGGCAGGTGTTCGGCGGCGAGGCCGAGGCGTTCTTCGCCGCGTGGGGCTTCTCGACCTATGTGGGCGAGGTGGCCGCGGCGGGCAAGAAGGTCTACCCGCTGCCGATGTACGTGAACTGCTGGCTGGCCGAGGGCGCCAACTTCCAGCGGCCGGGCGAGGACTATCCGAGCGGCGGCCCGGAGCCGGCCATGCTCGCGGTCTGGAAGGCGATGGCCCCGGCGCTCGACATCGTCGCTCCGGACATCTACCTCTCCAGCCGGCAGCAATATCGCGAGGCCATGAACGCCTACCGGCGTCCGGACAACCCCATGTTTATCCCGGAGACCAGCTATGACGGCCCGGCGGCGCAACGGCTGTTCGAGGCTTTGGGCGAGTTTGGGACGATCGGGTTTTCGCCGTTCGGGCTGGACGCGACGGGGTGGACCGACACGGCTCTGGCCGCAGTCGCCGATCTGGCCGAGAGCTACCGGCTGTTGGGGACGATGACCGCCGAGTTGAGCCGGTGGCAGGCTGACGGCAAGCTGCATTCGGCCGTCGAGGATTACCGGAAGGACTTCGAGCTGCTGCACCTGGAGCAGTACGACGCGCTGGTGGAGTTCGGGCGGCCGAACTGGGGCTTCGGCGCGGATCCGCAGGCGACCGGCGGCCGCGTGTTGATCGCCGAGGTCGGGCCGGCGGAGTTCGTTCTGGCGGGTTTCAACGTGCGCGTCAGCTTCCGTGCCAGGCGCGGGTTACCTGCGCCGGGGCAGCGGAAGCCCGGCGACGGCGGGCGCTTCTTCCTCGTCGAGGAGGGCCGCTACCAGGACGGGCAGTGGAAGGTCCGCCGGCCGTTGAACGGCGACCAGACGGACTTTGGGCTGAACCTGCCCAAGAACGGCGCGGTGTATCGCGCAGTGCTGGAGAACTACTGACGGCCGCCGGTCGAACTGGGTTGCTCGCGTCCGAGCTGCTCGATCAGCTCGCTGGTCCGCCGGAGTGACGTCTCCGTATCGATCTCTTGTGCGTACTGCGGGCAGCGTTGCCGCACCTGGCTGGAGCCAATGATCTCGTTCAGCATCCGGGCCACAGTGGCCGCTTTGTACCGTTCCGGATAGAGGCCTCTTCCCAATCCCAGACGTTCGATGCGGAGCGCGTTGTCGGGCTGGTCATGGGCGTGGGGAACGACAAGGAGGGGTATCCCGGCTTTGATGGCCTGGGCTAGCGTTCCGATCCCACCGTAACAGACCAGCGCGGCGCAACGCGGGAGAATCCGGCTGAACGGCAAATAGGAGAAGCCTTGCACGGAGGGCGGCAGACCGGCCGGAAGCTGCCCGGGAAAGTTAGTCACCAACATCGCGCGAAATCCGGCAATCCGGCACGCCTCGACAGATTCCAGAAAGAACTTCTTCTGCCCCGCGGCTGCCGATCCAGGCGTAAACACCACCGGCGGGGGCCCGGCATCCAGGAACTCTTCCGCGGCCGCGGCGGTTTCGCGTTCTCCGCCGGCGTCATAGAGCACGAAACCGGTCAAGTGCGTGTGCGGCGGCCAGTCAGGCTGAGGAGGCGCGAACCATTCGGGAAATAATCCGATCACAAGCTGAGTGGAATGCAGGTAATCGTCAAGGACATTTCCCACTGGCGGCAGGCCGAGCCGCGCGCGGAACCCATTGAGCCGGGGCAGAACGTGGGGGTTCACGAAGAAGGTATCGACGAACCAGAACAGCGATTGCTTGACGAGACGCGGGACGCGGGGACCCATCGCGATGCGGCCTTGCCGCCCGGAATCCACCAGGCTGCGGATCAACGCCGGTTGCAGATGAACCGTCGCCAGCCGCACGCCGAGTTTTTCCTGTGCGACCCGCGCGCCGAGGCAAGTGCCGGGCGCCGCCACGACCAGGTTGGGGCCGGCATGACTGGCGATGATGTCGTAGAGCCGGGGAAGGGCCGGGATGAATACCCGCTCTGCGACACATTGAAAGCACTTCACGGGGTGCCAGAGACGCGGATCGGCGATGGTTTCCTGCGCCTCGGCGGCTGTGCCGAGCGCCAGGAACTCCAGCCCGGCGGACCGCACGGAATCGCCAAAGACTTCGTTGGTGGCGATGGTCGCGCGATGGCCGCGCCTTCTGAGCGCCATTCCCAGTGCGATCATCGGATGCACGTCGCCCGAGCTGCCCAGAGTGGGCAGGAGAACGTGCAATCGATTCTCTGTTGTTGGCGATTCCATGACGAAAGCCCCTTCATCCTACCAGCCGGAGTCACTCCTCCGGGGCTGTAGTTTGGATTCGATACACTGAGAGCGCGAATCAAGCTTGCGCGAGAGCCTTTTCCAGTTCCCGCCAACTGCCCAGGAGCGGGAAGTACAGCGCAGCGCGGACGGGACGGCCCTCCATCATGGCGAATAGCCTGGTATAAGCGGTCATCTTGTCGCGGTACCGGGACAGTTCGTTGTCGAGGAACGCCTCGATGCCCGAGCCCTCATGGAAGCTGGTTTTGTAATCGACGATCCAACGCGTGCCGTCCGAATCGACGAAGGTCCGGTCCACACGGGCACTCACCACCCGGTCGTCGATCACGCCGCAGAGTGGATACTCGCAGGCCGAAACGGCCCGGTCGTTGCGCAGAATCCATCGGCCCCGTTCGTCGCCTAAGGTGCCCAGAACGGCATCCACAACGCGGCCAGCGGCGCTCTCCAGTTCGGCGGTGGGCACACCAAGCGAAACCAGAGCGGATCGAAAAGCCGGCGCCAGCGCTCGCACGCGGTCGGGCGTCCAGGCCGCCAGGCCGTCCTGGCCAATGCGTTGCAGCACCTGGTGGACCACGCTGCCGACATGGCGCAGCGTGTTCCCGACCCAGTAGAAGCTCATGGGTTTCTCTTCGCCGGTATCCGTGCCGATCCCGCCAACAGCGAGTCCAGCGGGAGGCGCCGGGAGCGTCCAGCCAGCGGCGAGCCGCTCCAGCC
>JBAVIH010000612.1:0-15389 GCA_049686695.1 Bryobacteraceae bacterium
GTCTTAAGTTAACGCCTGTGGGGCAGACCCCCTGGTCTGCGCGGGTCCCCCTGGACCCGCTCTTCGTTCCTGGCGCGCGAACAGTTTCGATGTATATTCGAAGTAGATACATATGCAAAACGAGACCACGGTTTCGAAATGGGGGAATAGCCTGGCGGTGCGGATTCCGCAGGCGATCGCCAGGGAAGCCCGCCTGAGCGAGGGAGACTGTCTGGCGCTCGATCTCAACCGCGACGGCAGTATCGTCTTGCGATCGGCCCGGCGAAGGTACGAACTGGCGGAACTAGTCTCGCGGATCACACCCAGGAACCGGCATCGCGAAACCGGCTGGGGACGGCCGCAAGGCAAGGAATCCTGGTGAGCGCCGGCTACGTGCCGGAGACCGGCGATCTGGTCTGGTTGACGTTCGACCCTCAGGCGGGCCGCGAGCGGGCGGGACGGCGCCCAGCGCTTGTGCTGAGTCCGCGAACCTACAACTCGAGGTCGGGCCTGGCACTGGTTTGCCCGGTCACGAATCAAGCCAAAGGGTACCCGTTCGAAGTAGCCGTTCCCGCGAGTGATGGCGCAATCGGTGTGATCCTGGCCGATCACGTGAAGAGCGTCGATTGGAAAGCGCGCCGCGTGAAGAAAGTGGGGCGCTGCCCAACCGAAGTCGTCGACGAGGTTCGTGCCAGGCTCGCGCCGCTGCTGGGGTACTGACGCCTGAAATCCACGGCCGGAAATGGCGCTTCGATTGCCTGTTAGCCCCAAGGGGTGCGAATCTTACGCTATGAGAATCACGCGCTTGGCGTTACTCCGACGTGGCGCACTGCGGCAAAATAACTCAGCCCGCACGGCGTTTGTCGCCGTTGCTTTGTTCCTCACAGCCGGGCCGCTCGCGGCTTCAGCGCCGTCTCCGTTCTCCACCTTCTTTCAGGGGATCGATTCGATACAGGGTGTGGGCCACGATGCAGCCGGCAACATCTTCGTTGTAGGAACCGTCGATAACAGCCCGATTCCAGGCCATGGGGCGGACATTGTCGCCGCCCGCTTGGATCCCAACGCCACCACAGTCGCCTACTTCGTCTATCTGGGCGGCAGCAGCACTGATCAAGCCATGGCAATGGCGGTCGATGCGCAAGGCAACGCGTACATCACAGGCAATACCTCATCGAACGATTTTCCGGTCACTTCCGGCTTCGGCGGGCCTGTGACGCGGGGCACCGCCGCCCCATTCGCGGTCAAGCTGAACCCGAGCGGCGCGGTCGTGTACGCAACCTTGTTCGCCGGCGCCATTAACGCGACCCCCATGGCGATTGCGGTCGATGGCGGTGGCAACGTCATCATCAGCGGCACAGCGGGCCCTGGGGCGGCTTATCCCGCCACGCCGGGCGCGTTCTCGTCGGCTGGCGCCAATGTCCTTCCGTTTGTAACCAAGCTCGATCCAACCGGGACCAAGGTTGTGTTCTCCGCCGTGGGGGTGGGCGGAAGTCAGATCGTGCTTGGCCCACAGGGCGACATCTTCCTCGCAGGCAGCACAACCTCCGCCTCGTATCCCACGACGCCCGAGGCATTCCAGACCACCTTCGCGTCTTTTTGTCTCCCTGCCGGGTTCACATGCTACCAGGTGGGCGAGCAATACGTTACTCACCTCAGCGCCGACGGCACGCAGTTGATCTACTCCACCTACCTTACCGGGAGCAAAGGCGCAACCAACCTGGCTCTGGCGGTGGATAGCGCCGGCAATGCCTATGTCACGGGATCCACCGGCTCGGCCGACTATCCGTACACGGCCGCCGCGGGCGCGGGCGACCGCGCGGGTCTGTTTCTGACGAAACTGGACCCCACCGGCTCGAAGGTGCTCTGGAGCGTCAGGCAAGGAGGCAATACCCTGGCGCTCGATGCCGGCGGCAATCCGGCGGCGGGCGGCTACTCGCCTTTCGTCGAGCCGACCAGCGTCGGCTTTGTGCTTCCTCCGCCCACCGGCAATACTCCCACTGCGTGCCTGCCCAATGGATTAGCCGTTTACGCGACGGTAGTATCCATCGCTTATGTTCAGCTCTTCAGCGCGCAAGACGGAAGCACGACCGCGACCCAACTCTTGAGCGGCGCCACGCAAGCGACCACCTCAGCCATAGCGGTCGAGCCGGACGGCCGCATCCTGCTCGCTGGCGGCAGCTATCTACCGGACGTCTCGCTTACGCCAGGCGTCGTGTTCAGTGAAGCGCCCACCGAGCCGCCTACCGTCCCCGGAATGTTCCTCGGCGCCTTCGATCTCTCGCAGCCGGCCGGCGGCTCGCAGCTCAGTTGCGTCAGTGACGCCGCCACATTCGCCATGGCCGGTGCGGTCGCGCCGGGGCAGCTCCTGACGCTGTACGGTTACTTGCTTGGTCCGCAGACGGGAGTATCGGGATTCCCTTCCGGCCCGAGTTGGTTTCCTAACTCGCTTGCCAATGTGCAGGTGACGTTCGACGGAGTTCCGGCGCCGCTGCTATATGTTTCTTCGACTCAAATCAACCTGCAGGTTCCGTTCGAGGTGTCGCAGAAGGCCTCGACCGTGATGACCATTTCAATCGCTCCGGATTCGGCGGGCGCCTATGTTCCCGCGGCAACCCGGATGTTCGTCGTCGCGCAGAGCCTCCCGTCCCTGTTCGTCGATCCGAGTGTGCCGCCAGCGAATTGCGACCCAAGACTGGCTGGCGATATTTTCGTCGCGGCGGTCGCGCTGAACAGCGACGGCTCGCTGAACGGGTGCGCCAATCCCGCCAAACCGGGAAGCCTGGTGACGGTTTTTCTCAATGGCGTGGCCGCGCTGGTGGGGGGAGGGAGTTCTTACCCTGCCACCGGAAGTATTACGGGCTCAAACCCGCCGCCTTTCATCAATCAAGTGGCTGTTAATGGAGGGCCAGTGTCGCTGCCGTTTTACGGAGGCACGCTGTCGCTGGCTGCCGGTCCGCTGTTTGCCGTGCCCGGCGCGATTGTCGGGTTCAACCAACTTGCTATAGAACTCCCCACGTCAACCGTGTCCGGCTTACAGGAGGTTTCGCTGGCAGTGGTCATCAACGGCGTCCGCGCAGCCCCATTCCTGGCGTTTGACGTGTCGGTCGAGACTCCAGTAATCGTTTGGATGCAGCAGTAAACCGCGCGGAGGGTCCACGGCCGGGATCGGCGCTCCAATTGCTCATTCGCCCGAGAGGCGCAAGTCCTATGGCAATTCGGCTTGGGCGTTTGGAGTTACTCTCAGATAGGCCGTGGCACAATAACTCGGCGTGCGTGGCGATTGTCGCCGTTGCTTTATTCTTCACCGCCGGAACGGTCGTGGCTTCGGCTCCATCTCCGTTCTCCACGTTCCTGGTCGCGAACGCAACGTTACAGGGAATGGGCCACGACGCAGCCGGCAACATCTATGTCCTGGGAACGGTCACTGACAGCCCGATTCCAGGCCGCGCCACCAGTCTTGTCGCCGCCCGCTTCGATCCCAACGCCACCACAGTCGCCTACTTCGTCTATCTGGGTGGCAGCAGCACCGATCAAGCCGCCGCAATGGCCGTTGACGCGCAAGGCAACGCCTACATCACCGGCAATACCACATCGAGCGATTTTCCCGTGACTTCCGGTTTCAGCGGGCCGTTTCATTCCGGCGCCGTCCCGTTCGCGATCAAGCTCGACCCGGCCGGAGCGGTGGTGTATGCGACATTGTTCGCCGGCGCCGTTGCCGCGCTGCCAAAGGCAATCGCGGTCGATAGCAGCGGCAGCGTCGTCATTTCCGGCGTCGGGCTGCAAGGCTACACCCCCACTTCGGCCGTGTTCTCACCGAACGCCCTCGACGATTTATTTGTGGCCAAACTCGATCCTTCCGGGACCAGGGTCCTGTTCGCCGCGCTGGGGATAGGCGGCAGCCAGATCGTGATCGGCCCACAAGGCGACATCTTCCTCGCGGGCTCCACGTTTACCACACCAGGAGTCTTTCCCCCTTATCCCACGACGCCTGGCGCGTACCAAACCACGTTTACGCCCGTGTGTTTCCCGACTGGTATGGGCGGCGGATGCATGTTATCGAGCCCGCAATACGTTACGCGCCTCAGCGCCGACGGCACGCAGTTGATCTACTCGACCTACCTTTCCGGACCGAGCGGTGCAAGCAATTCGGGTCTGGCGGTGGACGGCACAGGGAACGCCTATGTTACGGGAGATGCGATGACCATCGAGTGGGGAATCGTCGCTCCGGCGACAGATTATCCGTACACGGTCACGCCGGGCGCCGGCGACCGGGTCGGAATGTTTCTTACCAAACTGGACCCCACCGGATCGAAGCTGGTCTGGTCCGTCCCGCAGGGCGGGAGCGCTCTGGCGCTCGATGCCGATGGCAATCCGGTGGTGGGCGGCTACTCGTTCACCGGGCCGACTTACAGCGCATACGGTCCGGCTCCTCCGCCCGCCGGCAACACTCCCGCGGCGTGCCTCCCCAACGGAACAACCGTGCAATCGAGCGCGTATGTCCAGCGTTTCAACGCGCAGGATGGAAGCACACTCGCGACCCAACTCTTGAGCGCCAGCGTATCGTCGTCCAGCGCGAGCGCGATAGAGGTCGAGCCGGATGGCCGAATCCTGCTCGCGGGCGGCGCATATCCGGACGTCCCTCTTTCGCCCGGCGTCGTGTTCAGCCAAGCCGCGCAGCGAACGGTTCCGGGAGTGTTCCTCGCTGCCTTCGATCTCTCGCAGCCGGCTGCCGGCCCGCAGCTCGGTTGCGTCAACGACGCCGCCACGTTGTCGCTGGTCGGCCCGGTCGCGCCCGGCCAGCTCGTGTCGCTCTTCGGTTATGAGCTTGGTCCGCAGACCGGAGTCTCGGGATTCGCGTCCAACCAGACTTCGTTCCCTACGTCTCTGGCGAATGTGCAGGTGACGTTTGACGGAGTTCCCGCGCCGCTGCTGTATGTCTCTTCGAGTCAAATCAACGCGCAGGTCCCGTTCGAGGTGGCGTCGAACGCCTCGACCGTAATGACCGTTTCCGTCGCCCCGGATTCGGCGGGAGCCTATGCCACCGCGGCTACCCGGATGTTCGCCGTCGCCGGCAGCAGCCCATCGCTGTTCCTCAATCTGAGTGCGCCGACACCGAACTGCTCCCCGCTGGCGTTCAGCTTCAACGGCTTTACCCCGTTGGTTGCGCTGAACAGCGACGGCTCGCTGAACGGCTGCGGCAATCCAGCCAAGCCGGGAAGCACGGTTACCGTTTTTCTCAACGGCGTGGCTGCCATGCCGAACGGCTCCTTTCCCGCCACTGGGAGCATCGCCGGCTCGAACACCGGGGCAATCGACAGCCAGATGGATGTGCGTGGAGGCTCGGCGTTGGTGTACGACGGCGACGTGGATTCGCTGGCCGCCGGTCCGCTATTCCCGGTGCCCGGCTCGATTGGCGGACTCGACCAGCTCGCCATCCAGCTTCCTGGGACAGCCGCGTCTGGACTACAAGCGGTCTCCCTGGCGGTGGCGATCAACGGCATCCCCGCCGGCCCGTTGGCTTACAGCCCGCAGGCCGCTTCCGCGATCCAGCAGGCAGTGATCGTCTGGGTGGAACAGTAAACCGCGCGAAGGGTCTTGGAAACCGGTTCCTTTCAAGACGCCAGCGCTTCCAACACCGCTGCGCGGTTCTTGCCGATAACCGCGAGGTAAGCGCGGGTCGTCGCGTCGGGCTTCCTCCGCCCTTGCTCCCATTCCTGTAGTGTTCGCGGGTTGATACAAAACGCGCGAGCAAACTCGGCTTGCGACATGCGCGCCTGGTTGCGGATGCGCTTCACATCGACGTCTTCCGGCAGCACGACGCGCCGTGTGGGCAGCTTCGCATCGCCCTTCACGTGGGCCAGAATTTCCTTGGCGCTCTGCTCCAACGCCATGCCGAGCTTGGTTCGCCTGTCGGTTCCGGTGTTCAAGTTTCTCACGCTCATGATTACCGCCCTTCACTATACGGCATTGCCGTATACAACGTCAACTGCCCTGGATTCGAGACCTTTACCCGCCCGAAACTGTGCTCCGCCTGCGACTTCACGCTAAACTGGAATGTCTTCGCAAACGGCATGCCAGGCATTTACGCCCGCTGGATCGACAATTGGGAACGCAAACTCGCCACGCGCGACACCAACCGCGTGGTGCGGCCGTTTGAGTGGGGTCTGGATTGGCTTGGCCGGCTGGATTTTCCGGTGCTGCCCGATCACGGGAATGGCCATGCACGCGAGGCGCTCGACCGCTTCGCCGGCGAGGCGCTGGGCGATTCGGATCGTTTTTTCCGCTACCGGGCGCCGGCGGATTACCAACTGCGCGATGGCCACCTCAGCTTCACCAGTCCGGTCGAAACGCCGTATCCGGAGAACAACACCGTGCACGCGGAGTGGTTCCCGGCCGAGCGCTCGCCGCGCCGCGCCGTGCTGGTGCTGCCGCAGTGGAACGCCGGCGTGGATGGCCACATCGGGCTGGCCAAACTGTTGAACCGCTTCGGCGTCAGCGCGCTTCGCATGAGCATGGCGTACCACGCCGAACGCATGCCGGCCGAACTGCAGCGCGCCGATTACCACGTCTCGAGCAACGTGGGCCGCACCATCCACGCTTCGCGGCAATCGGTGATCGACGCCCGCGCTTGCGTGGACTGGCTTGTTGCGCAGGGCTACCAGCGCCTGGCCATCCTCGGCACCAGCCTGGGCTCGTGCGTGGCGTTCATCGCCGCCGCCCACGACAGCCGCATCAAGCTCGGCATTTTCAATCACGTCTCGATGTACTTTTCCGACGTGGTCTGGACCGGCCTTTCCACCCAGCACGTGCGCAAAGGGTTCGCGAGCGATGTCTCGCAGGACGATCTGCGCCGCTATTGGTCGATGATCAGCCCGGCCGCCTACCTGGGCCGCATGGAGAGCCGCAAAATGCCCAGCCTGTTGATCTGGGCCAAACATGACACCAGCTTTCTGCCGGTGTATTCGAAACAGGTGCTGCGAGCCTTCCGCGAGATGGACCTGCCGCACCAGGTCTACACGCTGCCTTGCGGTCATTACACCACCGGCCGGCTGCCGTTCAAGCTGATGGATGGGCTCGCCATGTGCCGGTTCGCGGCGCGCAATCTGTAACCGCAATACTACATGTCGCGGCCGCGCTGAAAATCGGCGCTGCATATGGAAAACAGTCTTGACTTTACGGTCCCTCCATGCGAATATTTTTTTATCACTGGGAAAGGAGGTGGTCCAGAGAAGATGGAAAGTAACAAGCGACCGCAGGAGGTGGCCGACTGTTAAAGTCGAGCCTCTAACGTAGCCGACCGCGCTCACCAGTTGGCGCGCGTCAAGTTCCTGTGGACCGGCTGCCTCTTGCGCAACCAAAGCCTCAGGTTATTTCCAAGGCTATCTGCCCCCGTGGTTCCAGACAGGGCCACGGGGGTTCGTGTTTTTGCTATACTGAAAGTCTCGAAAGGATCCCCGCAATAAAAATGAAAGCTGGAATTCATCCCGCTTATGCCCCGATCAATGTGATCTGCGCCTGCGGTCACTCGTTCAAGACCCAGTCCACGCACAAGGGCGACATCCGCGTGGAAATCTGCTCCTCCTGCCACCCGTTTTTCACGGGCAAGCAGAAGCTGATGGATACCGCCGGTCGTATCGACCGCTTCGAGCGGAAGTACAAAGTCTCCCGCGACGCGAAAAAGGCCCAGCCCACCGCGTAGGTGGGACAGGTTTCAACCTGCCAACGCCCGCTCGCGGGCGCATTTTCGCTCTGGTTATTCGACTCATCCGAAGGCGTAGCTCCACGGAGCGGGTTCAGGTGTAGAATAGTACACATGACCTTCGACGTGATCCTGATCCTGCTTGCCATCGTTTTGTCCGTGATCCCTTGCAGGCTCCTTTGGCGAATCGATACCAACCTCACGCAAACCAATCGCAATCTGGAAGAGATTGTAGCGGAACTCAAGGCGAAGCCCTGATCCGCTGAGTGAAGTTTATTAACGCCCCAGCCTGAGGAATGCGGCCCGCAACTGGGGGTGTCGCTGCATCAGACGAAGGTAGTGTGCCTCGGAGCCGCGCTCCTTGGCGCGCAGGATAGCCGCTACGTCTTTCTTCTCCGCCGGGCTCCAATCCGGCACATCCGGAATCACGCTAAGCACAAGCGCCAGTCCGCAGGTGGATTCCACGCCGAAATGGCGTGCTGCGAAGCGGCTGGCGGCTTGCCGCATGCGTTCCGGATCGCTGCCGAACCGCGCAGCCAGCGCACGCGTGGCCGCGATCCCCACATTGCGAATCGAGAAGCGGTCCCACTGGCCGGCCTTGGCTGCGGGGCCTTCGAACAGCACGCATCCTTTAGCCAGCCGTTGCAGGGTGCGGCGCGAACTGCGGTAGCCGGGCGTGTGCGCGATGCGTTCCTCCTCGCGCCTGGTGAGCGCGGCCAGTTGCGTGTCCACCGGCCGGAATCCCAGCTTGCGATAGAACCAGAACGCGCCCGATTCGATGGCCTCGGGGTTGTCGTCGCCGATCTGGTATGGGTCCACCGAAAAGCAATTGACGCCCAGCACCTGGTGGAACAGGTGCACCAGCCGCGCGTAGAGCCACGCCGATTCGCCATCGCGGAAGGTGTAGTACAGGTTGAATCCGATCTCCACGCGATCGAACAGCGAAAGCGTCTCCACGTAGCCGGCCGGGACGCCGTTCTTGAAGAACATGCCGGCGTAACAGGCGCGCAGCGGAAGCCGCCAGCCGGGCGGCAGGCCGAAGAATACGATCTCGACGCCGCGGCCCGCGTCCGCGCTGAAAACGTTGGCTTCGTCAGGATGGCTGAAGCCGTACAGTTCGCGAAAGCGCATGGCGGATGTATCGAGAATCAGATCGAGCATTTTGCGCGCCAGTGCGGGCGCCAGGCGCTTCACGGCAAGCGGCGGCCCTGCCAGTTCGCGGGCGAGCGAAACGTCGCGCCGCGCGATCAGAGGCTCGGTGTGGCAGAACAGGCCGCGCACGGCCGCTCGCTGGCGGGAGCGCGAAACCCGGCTGCCGATCTTCCAGGTCAGCGGCAGCCCCATGGCGTTGTACCGCACAGGTACGTGGTCCGGCGCGACGGCGCGCACGCGTTGGAGCAGCCAGGCAAGTTCGCTCTCCGCGCGCGGGCGCGCCGCCGCCAGCCAGCGGTCGAACGGAACGTGCGCTTCCACCGGCCACTCTTCGCCGATCAGCGGCACCAACTGCGGCGAGCCCGGGCCGACGCGGTAGATTTCGTCGTGCGCATCCCAGGCCAGGTGAACGGCGCGGCCGTGGCGTTCCACCAGGCTGCGTGCCACCTCAAAGCTGAACACCGCGGTCAGATCCGTGCCGGCGATGCCGGATACTTCCGGCTCGGCGAACGGCTCCAGGTCAACGCCCGCCGCGCGCAATCGGGCCACGCGGTCCGCGAATGCAAACAGGATCGCGTCGGCCAGCCGCGCCACTTGCAGCGTACGCGGATAGGCCCGCAGGAACAGCAGCGTCTCATGCAGGCGAATCAAGCCGGCCGCATCGCGCACCCGGTGTTTCGCCGCCGCGGCCAGCAGCCGCTCCAGTCGCCCGGTCTCCGGCGGACCAAAGCGGCGCTTCCATTCGTCCAGCCGGTCCAGCAGGTTCGGCATTCCATTGAGCTTAGCTCATCGATGCGCGTGGCGCAGGCTTCAGCCTGCTGTGTCGGCATTCGTGCCGACATTTCTTCGCCGAAAACCTGCGCAGTCCGATCCCCGCCGCCTCAGCAGCGAAACCCCATGTCGCACCCGTCCAGGAAATCCACCTTCGGCGGCTGCACCCCCAGTTGGCGGAAAAGGGCGGTCACCTGACCGCGATGATAGCTCTGGTGGTGGAGCAGATGTTGGATCATGCGCCACAACTCGTAAGTCCACGTTTTTCCTCTGGTGTTGACGAAGGTCATCTGGCGCTCGAGCGCTTCCTCACTCAGGCTCGCAACGTACACTCTCATCTCGCGCTCGACCGTCTGCCAGCGCTGAGACAGAGCAGCCAGGGTGGGGAACTCCTCGGGGGCCAGCAAGGTTCGCGGCGACTGGCCCCGCCAGCGTTCCAGCCACAACCATTCCACGGCGAGCAGATGCGTGAGCGTGTCCCGCAGGGAAGGGAAGCTGTTTCCCAGAGGGCGCAGGAATTGCTCCTCCGTGAGGGCCGCGCAGGTTTGAAGCTGGCGGTCTCGCGCCCAATAGTTGTAATCCAACATCTCGTTCAGGATTGCCAGGGATATCGTTCCGCTCATAAGTTTCTTGCACCGGTCTGTGCCGGCCATTGTAGCTCCGCCGGAAATCCGATTGGTTCCGTTTGCGGGGCGGGTGGCGCCGATTATCCTTCGCTCGGCGGCTGTTCGGTTCGTTCCTGCCCGGCCGCTCGAATGATCCGCGCGGGGTTGCCGGCGGCCACGACACCGGCCGGAATGTCTTTAACCACCACGCTTCCGGCTCCAATGGTGGTTCCCGATCCGACGTTGGCCATCACGATCGCCGACGCTCCGATCCAGCAATCGGGGCCGATCACCACTTCGTCATCGACCGAGCTGGCCAAACGCCCTTCGGAGTCCCGCGCGTGTTCGTGCCGCCCGCACGGAATTTGGACCAGAGAAGCAATCTGGGTTCGCGCCCCGATGCGTGCGCATCCGATGATACAAAAGGCGCCGATCGAAACGTACTCGCCCACCGAGACATTGCGCCGTGAGAAGAACGATCCGAACGAAATGGTGACGTCGGCAGAGCAATCCCGCAGTGTGAATCCGTAGAACGCGGCGCGCAGGAAGTTGCCGATAAAGCCAGGCACCAGGGCGTATCTGTGCGCGAACAGCGCATAAAGCCAGCCCGCGCGTCCGAAACCGCATATCAGGGCGCTCGGAAAGACGATCGCCAACGAGACGGCTTGCGCGACTCGCTTCGCCGCCCGCCGTGGGCTCATGGCGCGCCCCTCGCACCAGCGGTTTCGAAGGTGTGGGGAGTACCCGACTGGCGTCTCACCGAAGACCTTGCCGGGCTCATAGAAGCTTCCTCATACCTGCCTGTGCTGGCCATTGTAGCTCCGCCTTCTATCGGACTGCATCTACTCAGTTCGCTTTGGTAACCGCAATCCGCATCTCGGTGGATTGAGTCTGCACCTTGGCATCGTCGCCGGACCAGATCTCCATCGGCGGCCCGGCGGGCAGGTAGCCCTGCTCGACAACCGACTTCAGGAAGGCGCTCCAGCGGCCGCCAGAGTCCGGTCCCCACGGCCCCTTCACGACCACCGACGCCACCAGCGTCGAAGGTAGCGACACGAGTTGAAGAGGGGCCTCGACGTGCGTTCCCGGCGGCACGGGATAGCCGGCATCCCAATTGTGCTCGGACTCGAAACGTCCAAAGGGAGGGCCGGTGGGAGTTACGCCCTGTGTCTTCAGGTAAGACTCGACCGCCTGAAGAGCCGCGGGAGCTTGCTCATAGGATCCCGTCATCGGCGCCATCACGGCTGTCATCGCGGTGCTTTGCAGGATCTGCGCTTGCAACACCAACGCGTTTTGAACCGGAGCGGGCTTGTTACCGTGCAGTTCGACGCCAGGCGCCGTGATGGCGGTGTAGCCCGCCGGAGGAGTCAGATCGAACAGTGAACGATCGATCGGTCCGTCCACGCGGATGTTCCGGATGTGCATCCGGTAAACCGGCTTGCCCTGTTCCTCAATGGCGATATCGACGTGGTCCGCCTGCCGTGTTCCGGCGTCCACCCACAGATCGAACGACTTGAGCCCTGGAATTGAAGTTCCGTCCGGCGCTTTCACCAAACGATAGCCGATCAGCCGCTTGCCCCCGGCTTGCCGCTCGCCGAGCACTTGGTCCGCGACCGGTGGAAGCGACTCCAACTGCTTCACCCAGTCGTCCGAGTTGGCGGGGCTCTCCACCTGCTTCCCCGATCCAACCACGTACATCCGCGTCAGGTGCATCAGCACGATCTGCTTGCGGGCGGTATGATCGGCCCTCACCTCGATACCCCAGGAACAATTCACCCGCTGGTATCCTGGAGCGGCGTAGCTGAAATCGACTCCCACATAGGGCAGCTCGCTGAAGACGAAAGTGTATTCGAGCGACTGAGAATTTCTAAGTTGCTGCGCGGCTGCCGCGTAGACGCGGCTCGCATTGGACTCTCTTGGGATGAGCACCAGTCCCACGGCTACCGCCACCAGAGCGGCGGCCGCCATCGCCATCACCCGCACCGCCGGCCGATTGGTCAGGGAGTATGCGAGAGACCGCCAGCGGCTCGGCGGCCGTTGTTCGATTCTGCTCCGGAACTCCTCCAGCCTGCCGTGCAGGCGATCTTCGACTTCGGCCGGAATCTCCACTTGCGCACTCCTTCGAATCAGGTCGTCCATCTCGTCGTTGGCGTTCTGGTCACGCATGGCTGCTTTCCTCCTTGTGGACTGCCGGGATCAAATGCGAGAGCAAACTGCGCAGCTTGGCGCGCGCGCGGGCTACATGCTTGCGCACGGTGGCTTCGCGACAATCCATCGCCGCCGCGATGTCGCCATAGGGAACTTCTTCGACTGCGTGCATCAGGATTGCCCGAGCCTGGTTCTTCGGCAAAAGCCCGATGGCTCGAAGCATCAGGGCACCCTGCTCCGCACCGGAAATATCCTGGGCGACAGACGGCGTGGAATCGGGAATATTCTCCGGGATAGCGCCCGCCTCCAGCCACCTTCCCTGACGCAATTTGCGCCGCAGCGCATCGTGCGCCGAATTAATGCATATCTGCAGAACCAAAGCTTGAGGATTTGGATGGATACATATGCGATCCCAACGCTTCCACACCGTTAGCAGGGCTTCCTGGAAGGCGTCTTCGACGTCATTGGGGTCGCGGATGACGCGCCATACGGCTCGAATCATGCGGCCTTCGACGGGCGCAATCAGCCGCTCGTACTGCAGGTGCCGGTCGTTCATGGAGTCCTTGTCTTCGCGACGACTCACTTCAAGTATCGAGGTTGCCACGACAATTATTGCTCTCAAACTGGAAACGCCGGCCGGAGATTGTTTGTGGACCCGCCGCCCAAGTTTTATTACTTCACCAACGCACTTGGCTCTTGACAGGATTAAACCGATGGATTCCGAAAAATCTGTAAGCGATTGTTAAGAGGTGATTTATTCTGCTGAAGTTGCGTTGCGATACCCAGAAAACGGGCAAGCTAAAGCATGCCCCACCGGCGGCCATTTTCCTGCGGCTGTTATACTCAAGGTTCCCGTGTTCCATTCCATTGAAAAGCAGATCGCAGACGCATTTCACGCGCACATACTGGTTCGCTACGGCGTGGACCTGGCGGTCGCCATCGAGCAGCCGCGGCAAAGCGATTTCGGCGAACTCGCGGTGCCGGCGGCGTTCCAGCTTGCCAAGCAATTGCGCCAGCCGCCGAGAAAAATCGCAGCCGAGTTGCGCGCCGAAATCGGGCCGATTCCGGGCGTGGCGACGCTCGAAGTGGCGGGCAACGGCTACATCAATGTCCGCCTCGACCGCGGCGCTTACGCGGCGGCGCTGTTGCGGGGCGAAGCCGAAAGCGTGTCCGCGGCCGGCGGCAAGATCATCGTCGAGCACACCAACATCAATCCCAACAAGGCGGCGCACATCGGCCACCTGCGCAACGCCACGTTGGGTGATACGTTCGTGCGCATGCTGCGCGCCTCGGGAGCGAACGTCGAGGTGCAGAACTACATCGACAACACCGGTGTGCAAGTGGCCGACGTGGTGGTGGGCTTCCATTTCCTCGAGCACAAAACCACGGCCGACGTGGAGGCGCTGCTTGCCGACCCCGCGGTGCGCTTCGATTACTACTGCTGGGATCTCTACGCGCGCACTTCGAGCTATTACAAAGAGCAACCGGAATCGCTCGCCTGGCGCAGCCAGACGCTGCACGCGATCGAGGCCGGCGACGGTGAGCTGGCGCGGATGGCGCACCTGGTGGCGGACGCGGTTGTCCAGGCGCATTTGAAGACCATGTTGCGGCTCGACGTGGAGTACGATGTTCTGCCGCGCGAAAGCGAAATCCTGCACCTGCAATTCTGGGCCGCCGCGTTCGAGCAGCTCCAGCAGCGGCAGGCCATCTACCTGGAAAGCGAAGGCAAGAACGCCGGCTGCTGGGTGATGCCGGGACACTCCGACGAAGGCAAGGTGATCGTGCGCTCCGACGGCACGGTGACTTACGTGGGCAAGGACATCGCCTATCAGCTCTGGAAGTTCGGCTTGCTGGGCAAGGATTTCCACTACCGGCCGCTGATGACTTACGCCGACGGGCGCGTGCTTTGGGTGAGCACTGACGAACCCACGGAAGGCGAACACCAGTTCGGACACGGATCGCGCGTCTACAACGTGATCGACTCGCGCCAGTCCTACTTGCAGGACGTGGTGGCGGCCGGGCTGCGCGGTTTGGGGTATGCGGCGCAGGCGGAACAGTCGATCCACTTTTCGTATGAGATGGTGGCGCTGTCGCCGCGCTGCTGCGCCGATCTGGGAATTCCGCTGTCCGAAGAGGACCGCCAGCGGCCGTATATCGAAGTGTCCGGGCGCAAGGGTCTGGGCGTCAAAGCCGACGATCTGATGGATAGCCTGATCGCGAAGGCGCTCGAGGAAGTGAACGCGCGGCACATGGAGAAGCCGACCGCCGAGCGGCAACGCGTGGCCGAGCAGATTGCGATTGGCGCGCTGCGCTATTTCCTGCTCAAGTTCACGCGCACTTCCGTGATCGCGTTTGACCTGCAGGAGGCGCTCAGTTTCGAGGGCGAAACCGGCCCGTATGTGCAGTACGCGGCGGTGCGGGCGCGCAACATTTTGCGCAAACTCGAAGAGCGCGGCGAGACGCTGCCGGATTTCGCAGCAGAGCTCGCCGCCGAGGCGCTGGCGAGGCAACTGCAATCGGAGGACTTCTGGCAGGTGCTGCTGGCGGCTTCGAAGGTCGATTCAGCTTTAGACGGCGCCCTGAGCGCAGGCGAACCCGCGCACGTCGCCAGATATGCTTTCCAACTGGCGCAAGCGTTCAACAACTTCTATCACCTGTACCCGATTCTCCAGGAAGAGAACCGCGAGAAGAAAGTCTTCCTGTTGTGGATGACCGATTTCTTCCGCCGGCAACTGGAGCGAACGGCGGGCATCCTGGGAATTCAGATTCCGGAATACATGTAGCGGGTTGTGACTGAGATTGTGCGCGGAGAAGAACGGCCGGGCTCGCGCCCGGTGCGCCGATTGGCAATCGGCGCGCAGATTATCAATCTGCCCCACAACGGGCCTGCGTGGATACACCTCGACCGACAGATATGGGTGAATAACAATAGGAGTGCGTTGCGGGTGGCCGGGCTCGCGGACTTATCGCCGTGCGTTTCGGCCACCCGATGGTTTGAGTAGGAACTTCGATGATCTAGGCCCGCTGTATGGCGG
>JBAVIH010000613.1:0-13274 GCA_049686695.1 Bryobacteraceae bacterium
CCTCCGCCATCCACACCGCAACCCACCGCCCGCCGCGAGCCGCCGGACCGGCGACCAAGGCTGCGGCCAGCGCGGTCGAACCCATCAGAACCCCGCCGAGGCCCGGCACCGCCGTGAAGGAACCCGCCCGCTCGAGGGTCTCGCGGATGTACCGCAGGTTGTCCATCGCGTGGGCTTGCAGTTCCAGGGGTTGCGGCCGTGGAGTCGCCATGCTGTTCTAAGAGTACCGCCGATTGCGCGATTCTTCAAGTACTTTTTGCGGCAAAGGAAATTGCCGAGGCGCGGGGAGTGCGGCACGGGTAGTTGGAAGTGAAAACGCACGGATTGACAGACGAAAGCGTCTGTCCCACAGACGACTGACGGTGGAAACCGGTGTGCGGCGAGCTATCATGGTTAGTCCTCGTGGGGTCCGGACCGGGCAAACCTACGGGCAAGCAAAAGCATGCCCCACCGGGAAGTCATCCAAACCACCATATGACCAACCAAGAGTTTTCAGTAGAGCGGGATCGGCTGCTGGCGGCGCACGAACGGCTGATCGAGCGCCGCAACGAGCGATTGCCCGAATCGAACGGATGGTTTCACCGCTACCGGTACCCGGTGCTGACGGCGGCCCACGCGCCGGTGTTCTGGCGCTATGACCTGGATCGGGCGGCCAATCCGTTTCTGATGGAGCGCCTGGGCATCAACGCGGCCTTCAACGTCGGCGCCATGGAGTGGCATGGCGGCGTGGTGTTGATGGCGCGGGTGGAAGGCGTGGACCGCAAGTCGTTCTTCGCCGTCGCGGAGAGCTCGAGCGGCATCGATGGCTTCCGCTTCTGGGACTATCCGGTGGTGATGCCGGAAACGGCCGAACCGGAGACCAACGTTTACGACATGCGGCTGACGGCGCACGAAGACGGCTGGATCTATGGCCTGTTCTGCGCCGAGCGCAAGGATCCGGCGGCGGCGCCCGGCGACCTATCTTCCGCGCTGGCTCAATGCGGCATCGCGCGCACTCGCGATTTGAAGGCCTGGGAGCGGCTGGACGACCTGCGGACTTCTTCGGCGCAGCAGCGGAATTGCGTGCTGCACCCCGAATTCGTGGATGGCAAGTACGCGTTCTACACGCGCCCGCAGGACAGCTTCATCGAAGCGGGGCGCGGTGGAGGCATCGGCTGGGGGCTGGCGTCGAACATGGAGCACGCCGCGATCGAGGAGGAGACCATCCTCGACCAGCGGGAATATCACACCATCACGGAAGTCAAGAACGGCCTGGGTCCGGCCCCGATCAAGACGGAGAAGGGCTGGCTGCACCTGGCACACGGCGTGCGCAATACGGCGGCCGGGTTGCGTTATGTCCTCTACTGTTTTCTCTGCGATTTGCAGGTTCCGTATCAGGTGATTGCCAAGCCGGGTGGTTACTTCCTGGCGCCCGAAGGCGAGGAGAGAGTGGGCGACGTATCGAACGTGGCTTTCTCGAATGGCTGGGTGCAACGCGGCGATCAGGTTCTGATTTACTACGGAGCGTCCGACACGCGCAGTTACGTTGCCGAGACCACGGTCGAACGCCTGCTCGACTACGTGCTGAACACGCCGCCCGACCCGCTGCGGAGCGCTGCCTGCGTGCGCCAGCGGATCGAGCTGATCGAGAAGAACCGGCGGCTGCAGAAATGACTCCCGACAACAGGAGAGCTTGGGCTGCGCGGATCGAGAAGGAGTTACTCGGCAACATCCTCCCGTTCTGGATGCGCCATACGATCGATCGCGAAAACGGCGGTTTCTATGGGACGGTCGACTGCGATCTACGCGTCGAGAAAGAATCTCCGCGAGCCGCAGTCATCAACGCGAGGATTCTCTGGACTTACTCCGCGGCGTGCCGGCTCTACGGCGCCGAATATCGGGAGATGGCTGACTGGGCCTACGACTACATCGTCAAGAAGTTCTGGGACGCGGAGCATGGCGGCGTGTATTGGATGCTCGACTACCTGGGCAAGCCGCTGTCCGACCGCAAGCAGATTTACGCGCAAGCTTTTGCGGCTTACGGCATGGCGGAGTACTTCCGCGCCACCGGCAAGCCGGAAAGCCTGGAGCTGGCGCAGCGGCTTTTCCACTTAATCGAAGAGCATAGTTACGATTCCGTCTGGAAGGGCTATCTGGAAGCTCGCGGCCGCGATTGGAGCGCGCTGGCGGATATGCGGCTGAGCGAGAAGGACCTAAACAGCCCCAAGTCGATGAACACGCATCTGCACGTAATGGAGGCTTACACGAATTTGCTGCGCGTGTGGAAGGACCCCGAGTTAGAGGCCAAACAGAAAGAGCTGCTGGAAGTGACCATGGACAGGATCGTGGATAGCTCCACCAGCCACTTCAAATTGTTCTTCGATAACCAGTGGAACTCTCTGACCGATCACATATCGTTCGGTCACGACATAGAAGGTAGCTGGCTGATGTTGGAAGCCGCCGAGGTGCTGGGCGACCCGGCCCTGGTCGGGCGCGCGCGGACGCTTGCTGTATCCATGGCTGGGGCCGTTTATGAGCAAGGCCTTGACCGGGACGGCAGCCTTTTTTACGAAGCTAACCCGGCGGGCGTGATGATCGATCCCAACAAGCACTGGTGGGCGCAGGCCGAAGGCGTGGTGGGTTTCTACAATGCGTACCAGGTCTCGGGAGAGCAGCGCTTTGCGGATGAGGCTTATCGAATTTGGGAATATATCGAAGAGAAAATCGTCGATAGGGTTCACGGTGAGTGGCACGCGAAGTTAAGACCCGGCGGGACGCCTTACAAGGCGGAAGAGGATGGAGACGCGTGCCTGGTAGGACCCTGGAAATGCCCGTACCACAACAGCCGGGTATGTTATGAAATGATCGGGCGGTTACGGTAGGGCGGCAGGAAAAGCCGAGATGACTCTCGGCTCAGCCGGCTTGACAGCCGGCGCCACGGCGCTTAATTGTTACGGAACGAGTCTTAATTTCACTGGAGATGGTTATGCAATACGGCTATTTTGACGATCAGAATCGGGAATACGTAATTACTCAGCCAGATACGCCACTGCCATGGATTAACTACCTGGGATGCCAGGCGTACTTCGGCATTATTTCCAATACGGCGGGCGGTTACTCCTTTTATCGCGATGCGCGTCTGCGCCGCATCACGCGCGGGAGGTATAACAACGTGCCGCTGGATGACGGCGGGCGTTACATCTACTTGCGCGACGACGAAAGCGGGGAATACTGGTCGCCATCCTGGATGCCCACCTGCCGGGATCTGGAGCAGTACACTTGCCGGCACGGCATGGGTTACTCGACGATCGGCTCGAAGTACCGGGGCATATCGGCGAGCACGCGCTATTTCGTGCCGCTCGACGAGACGCTCGAAATCTGGCAGCTTACTTTACGCAATGACCGGCTCACGCCGGCCGCGATTTCGGCCTTCTCCCTGGTGGAGTTCTGTCTCTGGGACGCCCAGGACGACTGCACTAACTTCCAGCGCAATTTCAGCATCGGGCAAGTGGAGATCGAGGACGAAGTCATCTATCACAAGACCGAGTACAGGGAACGGCGCGACCATTTCGCATGGTTCGCCTGCTCGGATCCTCTGAGCGGCTTCGACACGCAGCGCGAGGCTTTCCTGGGGCCATGGCGGGGCTGGGACAAGCCGGCCGCGGTGGAGCGGGGCACGTCTTCCAACTCCCACGCGCACGGCTGGTCGCCCATCGGCAGCCATCATGTGAAGCTGGTGCTCCAACCCGGAGAAACGCATCAGATCGTTTTTGTTCTGGGCTATCACGAGAACGCCAGAGACCAGAAGTTCGATCCGCCGGATTCGCAGACCGTCAACAAGAAGACCGTGAAGCCGGCGATCGCGCGCTACCGCGACCTGGCCAATGTGGATGCCGCGTTCGACAAACTGCGCGCTTACTGGGACGGCTTGCTGGGCGTCTACCAGGCGGCCACGCCGGACATACACACCGACCGGATGGTGAACGTGTGGAACGCGTACCAGTGCATGGCCACGTTCAACATGTCGCGGTCGGCCTCGTTTTACGAATCGGGGATCGGGCGCGGGCTGGGCTTCCGCGATTCCAACCAGGATCTGTTGGGCTTCGTGCAGATGGTGCCGGAGCGCGCCCGCGAGCGCATACTCGACCTGGCGGCCACGCAGCTTCCGACCGGCGGCGCGTATCACCAATATCAGCCGCTGACCAAGAAGGGAAACAACGACATCGGCGGCAATTTCAACGACGATCCGCACTGGCTGATCATCGGCGTCGGGGCCTACCTGAAAGAGACCGGCGACTGGAGCATACTGGACGAGCCGGTGGAGTTCGACAACCAGCCGGGCAGCGCGCAACCGCTGTACGAGCACCTGCGGCGCAGCTTCCACTACACGCTCGAGAGGCTGGGGCCGCACGGGCTGCCGCTAATCGGCCGCGCCGACTGGAACGACTGCCTGAACCTGAATTGCTTCTCGGATACGCCCGGCCAATCGTTCCAGACCACTACCAATAAGGAAGGTAAGGTGGCCGAATCGGTTTTCATCGCCGGCCTGTTCGTGCTGGCGGCCAAGGAACTGGCAGCGATCGCGCAGCGGCGCGGCCTGGAGGAAGAGGCGAAGACCTACCTGGCTTCGGGCGCGCGCATGGAAGAGACCGTGCGCCAGCACGGCTGGGATGGCGAATGGTTCGTTCGCGCGTATGACGACTCCGGCGAGAAGATCGGCTCGAAGGAGTGCGCGGAAGGCAAGATCTTTATCGAGACGCAGGGCTTTTGCGTGCTGGCCGGGATTGGCCTGGAAGACGGGCGGGCGCGCCAGGCGCTGGATTCGGTGCGGAAGCACCTGGCCACTCCGCACGGCATCGTGCTGCAGCAGCCGGCGTACTCGCGCTATTACCTGAATCTTGGCGAGATTTCCTCTTACCCGCCGGGCTACAAGGAAAATGCCGGCATTTTCTGCCACAACAACCCGTGGGTGATCATCGCCGAAGCGATGGCGGGCGACGGCGACAACGCTCACGATTACTATTCGCGCATCAACCCGTCGGCGCGCGAGCGAATCAGCGACGTGCACCGCTGCGAACCGTATGTGTACGCGCAGATGATAGCCGGGCGCGACGCTCCCACGCACGGGGAAGCCAAGAACTCGTGGCTGACCGGCACGGCGGCGTGGAATTACTACGCCATCACGCAGTGGATCCTGGGAATTCGGCCGGAGTACGACGGCCTGCGGATCGCGCCAGTGGTGCCCGAGCGCTGGCAGGGCTTTCGGGCGATGCGGAAATTCCGTGGTGTCGCGTATAAGATAACGGTGCGGCGCGCAGGCAAGGGCAACACGGTGAGCCTGACGGTGGATGGTAAGCCGATTGAGGGCGCGGTGATTCCGCCGCCAGCGGCCGGCATCACGGAAGTGAGTGTGGGAGTGAGACTGGGGTAAGCGGCGGGACCAGGGGGTCGCCCCCAGAGGGGCCGCAGGACGATGGCGTCCGCCCCACGGCGCAGCTACTGACGGCGGTCCCCTCTCATTTCGGCGTCACCCATTATTCATCTCGATGCAGTAATCTGGAACGAATGGATTTCCCATGCCGCGGCTTCGCATAACGGCTCGGCTGCTGCCGTGTTTCATTGTGCTCACGGCCTGTTCCGCGTGGCTGTTGCACTTGTCTGTGCCGGAGGCGCAGCCCGGGCAGTGGCTGCGGGCGTCCGCCGCTGTGGGGTTGGCAGGCAGCGTCATCCTGGCCCTCTTCCTGGCCATCCATGACGGGCGCGTCCTCGCCTTGCGCCGCACGTTGGAGCGGCTGCTCGAAACGGGCAAGAGCGAAAGCCGGAGACAGCCGGGAGGCGACGAACTAAGCGCCCTATCCGCCACCATCGAGCACGCCACGCGGCGGGTGCGCGCCATGGTGGAAACGCTGCAACGGGAGAATTCGCGGCGGGAGGCCATTCTGGGAAGCATGGTGGAAGGACTGGTTGCGGTGGACCCGCTGCTGCGCATCACCTTCGCCAACCGTGCGTTCGCCGAGATGATGGGCGCCGCCGCGCCGCCCGCGGCCGGCACTCCGCTGGTGCAGGTGGCGCGCGACCACGCGTTGCACGAAATGTTCGCCGCCGTATTTGCCGCCGGCCAGCCGTTGCAGAAGCGGCTGATCCTTTCCGCCAGCACGCGGTCCTTCGAGGTGCAGGTGGCGCCGCTGGCCGGGGACCCCCACCGCGGCGCCATCGCCATGCTCTACGACATCACCGGCCTGGAGCGGCTGGAGCGCGTCCGCAAGGACTTCGTGGCCAACGTCTCCCACGAATTGCGCACGCCGCTGGCGGCGATTTGCGGTTATGCCGAGACGCTGCTCGAAGGCGGCCTGGAAGATCCCGCCAACAGCCGCCCGTTCGTCTCCATCATCCTGGCCAAGGCCCGCCAGCTTACCAACATCGTGCAGGACCTGCTGATCGTCTCCAGCCTGGAAAGCGCCAAGCCGCCCGCCGCCGAACCCATCTCGCTCCAGCAGAGCATCCAGTCCGCGCTGCGCACCGTCGAGCCGATGGCCAAAACCCGCGGCGTCAACCTGGTGTGCGAATCGTTTCCGGATATGGAGGTCCTCGGGTATGAAATCCGCCTGGAACAGGTCTGGGTGAACCTGCTCGAGAACGCGATCAAGTTCAACCGGCCCGAGGGCGAGGTGCGGGTGGATGTGGTGCGGGATCCGGAGCGTGCGCTGGTGCGCGTTTGCGATACCGGCTCGGGAATTCCGTCGCGCGACCTGCCGCGCATTTTCGAACGCTTCTACCGTGTGGACAAGGCCCGCTCGCGCGCCACCGGCGGCACCGGCCTGGGCCTCGCCATCGTCAAACACGCGGTGGAGCAGATGGGAGGCTCGGTAAGTGTGGAGAGCCGGCTGGGGCAGGGATCAGTATTCACAGTAGCTCTTCCCCCCTTCGAGAATAACCTCGCCGCAAACGAACGTTAATCGTTCAGTAACATTGGACCGATATACTCGCAGTTCTGCCTATGAAACTAACTGTCTCTACACTTACCGTGTGCCTGCTCGCACTGACTCTCCAGCCTATCGGCAGGGCTCAGGGCGGCAACGCCAACGATATCGAACTCCTGAAAGCGAAGCTGGCCGAGCAGCAAAAACAGATCGAGGTGCTACGCCAGTCGGTCGATGCGCAACAGAAGCTGATTGAGCGATTGACCCCGCCGGCTGCCAAGCCGGCCGAACAGGCCGCAACCCAGCCGGCGGCGCAAGCGCCCGGCTTCACCCCCGTGGGCGGCGCTGTTGCCAGCACCGCCGGCGTTCTGCCGGACCTGTCTCCCGTGGCTCCCAGCCCCAAGTACCCGGTGCAGGAGCCGCCCCAAGGCGCCGCAACCAGTTCGCCGCTGCAAATCCAGCTCGGCAACGTGACCATCATGCCAGTAGGCTTTATGGATGCCACCGCCGTGTGGCGCAACGAAGCTCCCGGTTCCGGCATTGGCAGCAGTTTCGGCAGCATTCCGTACAGCAATGCGGTCCCCGGCGGCAAGCTCAGCGAATTCCGCTTCAGTCCGCAGAACTCCCGGCTCGGTTTCCGCATCGATGGCGACTGGAAGGGCCTCCGTTTCATCGGCTACAACGAGTTCGACTTCCTGGGAACCAGCGGCTCCAATGCGATCGGCGTCACCAACGGTGCGTTCGTGCCCCGGCTGCGCCTGTTCTGGGTGGACACCCGCAAGGGCCCCGTCGAATTCCTCGCCGGCCAGAGCTGGAGCATGTTGACCCCCAACCGCAAGGGCATTTCGCCGTTGCCGAGCGACATCTTCTTCAGCCAGGTTGTAGACGTGAACTACATGCTCGGACTGCCGTGGACCCGCCAGCCGGGGTTCCGCTTCCTGGTGCATGCGCCGAAGGACGTCGTAACCTGGGGCATCTCCTTCGAGAACCCCAACCAGTACATGGGCGGCTCGGGCGGTGGTCCCCAGATTACCCTGCCGACGGCTCTTGCCGGTCTGTTGGGCACCCAGTTGGACAACACTTCCACCAGCTATCTGAGCACTCCCAACGTGATGCCGGATATCATCACCAAGCTGGCGTTCGACCCGACCCCGAGAGCCCACTTCGAGCTCGCCGGGCTCGTGCGGGAGTTTAAGGTCTACAATCTCACCACCGGCGCGGCAACTTCGGGCGAGACTTTCTCGAAGACCGGCGTTGGCGGATCGGTCAACGGAAACTTCGAGATCTTCAAGAACTTCCGCCTCATCACCAACAACTTCATCAGCGACGGCGGCGGCCGTTACATTTTTGGCCAGGCTCCCGACCTGATTATCCGCGCCGACGGCAGCATCAGCCCGATTCACACTCTGAGCACGGTGGATGGCTTCGAAGCCACGCTGGCCAAGAAGACCCTGCTGTACGCGTACTTCGGCGGTCTCTGGATCGACAAGAACACGGCGCTCGACGCCAATGGCACCACCAAGATCGGTTACGGCTTCCTGGGTTCATCGAACAGCAATAACCACATCGAGCGCGAATATACGTTCGGCATCAACCAGACCATCTGGAAGGATGCGAAGTACGGCGCCATCAACGTGATGGCCCAGTACGAGTATCTGACGCGGAACCCCTGGTACGTTGCCTTGAACGCGCTGAACCACGCCGACGACAGTACCATCTATTTCAACGTAAGGTATACCCTTCCGGGTGGTCCTCCGGCAGCGAAGTAGCCGGGAATTCACTCAAGCTTAACTGTTTTGTAACAATCTGTATTCGAGAATGAAGAGGAGTTATCTTACATGAAGACATCAATTGCATTAGCTGGGCTCTTACTGGCCGGCGCTTCGATCTTATCGGCGCAGGCCATCAACGGTGCAGGTGCGACATTTCCGTATCCCATCTACAGTAAGTGGTTCGAGGAGTTCCGGCAGAAGAATCCTTCTGTCGAGATCAACTACCAGTCCAAGGGTTCGGGCGCCGGCATCGCGCAACTTACCGCAGGAACGGTGGATTTTGGCGCGTCCGACATGCCGATGAAGGACGAGCAGATCGCGGCGCTCAAGGTGAAGGCGCTGCACTTCCCGACCGTGCTGGGCGGCGTGGTACCGACCTTCAATCTACCCGGTGTGACGGACTTGAAGTTCTCCAAGCAGATGCTGGCGGACATTTTCCTGGGCAAGATCGCCAAATGGAACGACCCGAGGATCGCCAAAGCGAACCCCGGCATCAAGCTGCCGGCCACCGACATCCTGGTGGTGCACCGCGCCGATGGCAGCGGCACCACTTTCGTGTTCACCGATTACCTGTCGAAGATCAGCCCGGAATGGAAAGCCGGTCCGGGATCGAATTCGTCCATCAAGTGGCCGACCGGTGTGGGCCAGCAAGGAAACGAAGGCGTGGCGGGTATGGTGAAACAGACCCCGGGCGCCATCGGCTACGTGGAGTTCTTTTACGCGCTCAAGGAGAAGATGGGCTATGGCTCGGTCGAGAACGAAGCGGGCGTGTACCTGAAGGCAAACCTCGAGACCGTGACTGCGGCGGCTGCGGGCGCGGCCAAGAAGATGCCGGCGGATTTCCGCGTTTCCATCACCAACGCTCCGGGCAAGAACGCCTACCCCATTGCCAGCTTCACCTGGCTGCTGATTCCCACCCGGATCGAGGACCCACAAAAGCGCACTGCTCTGGTGAGCTTCCTGAAGTGGATGCTTGCTGACGGCCAGAAAGACTGTGCGGCGCTCGGTTATGCGCCGCTGCCCAAGGAAGTGGTAGCGCAGGAGCTGAAGCAGATCGCGCTGATTCACTGATATGGCCGCGACGGCAACCGCCCCTGTTCTATCCCGGCGCGCTTCTGGAACAATGGGTGACGAGATCGCACGTCTCGTCACCCTTGCTTTCGGGGCCAGCGTGGTGCTGATCACCGTCCTGCTGATCTGGAACTTGTGGGGCACTTCCGCCGCTTCGCGCGGTAAATTCGGTTTCGGCTTCCTGTGGGGCACCAACTGGGATCCGAACGCAAACGATTTTGGGGCCTTCCCGTTCATTTATGGAACGGTGATGACTTCGATCATGGCCCTGGTGATTTCCGTGCCGCTGGGCGTGGGCGCGGCGATTTTCCTGGCCGAGATGGCGCCGCCCGGACTATCTTCGGCCTGCACCTTCCTGGTGGAATTGCTGGCGGCTATACCCAGCGTGATTTACGGGTTGCTGGCTATCTTCACGGTGGTCCCCATAATGCGCGAGTACATCGAACCGGCGCTGAAAGGCGCCTTCGGATACCTGCCGCAGTTTCAGGGACCGATGCTGGGCATAGGCTACCTGACGGCGGCCGTCGTGTTGGCCATCATGACAATTCCCTATATCATCGCCATTTCGCGCGAAGCCCTGCTCGAGGTGCCGCGCGACCAGCGGGAAGCCGCACTGGCGCTGGGCGCCACGCGATGGGAGACCACCTTCAAGGTGGTCGTGCCTTATGCGCGGCTGGGAATCCTGGGGTCGATTTTTCTGGGCCTGGCGCGCGCGCTGGGCGAAACCATGGCGATCACGATGGTGATCGGCAACGACTCCACCTTGCACGCGTCCTGGTTCGCGCCCGGCTACACCATCGCGGCGGTGCTCGCCAACGAATTCGCCGAGGCCACCGGCAAGGTGTACACCGCCGCCCTGGTGGAACTCGGCCTGGTGCTGTTCCTGGTCACCATCATCATTAACGCCTTGGCGCGGCTGTTGGTGCTGGCCACCACGCGGAAAGGAACCGCCAAGGTCGTATGAACCGCCTGACTTACCGCAAGATCGTGAACGACGTGATGCTGACGCTGACCGGCGTGTTCACGTTTCTCACCGTTTCGATCCTGTTCCTGATCCTCGGCTATCTGGTATACAACGGCGGCAAGTCGCTGGACTGGGGGTTCTTCACCAAGCTCCCTCTGCCGCCGGGCGAAGACGGCGGCGGCATGGCCAACGCCATCGTGGGCAGCGCGGAGATGGTGGGGCTGGCGGCGCTTTTCGGGCTGCCGATCGGCTTTCTGGGCGGCATCTATCTTTCCGAATTCAGCGGCAAGGCCACTGGCTTCGCCATTCGCTACACGGCGGACCTGTTGAACGGCGTGCCCTCGATCGTGATCGGCATTTTCGCCTGGGCCCTGGTGGTGGTGCCGCTGCACAACTTTTCCGCGCTGGCGGGTGGCATTGCGCTGGCCGTCATGCTGATTCCCATCTCGCTGCGCAGCACCGAGCAGTTTCTTTCCACCGTGCCGAACGCGTTGCGGGAGGGCGCCCTGGCGCTGGGCGCGCCCAAGTGGAAAGTGCTGGCCACGGTGGTGGTGCCGGCCGCCATGAAGGGCATTCTCACAGGCATGATCCTGGGCGTCGCGCGCGTGGCGGGTGAAACCGCGCCGCTGCTGTTCACCGCGCTCAACAACCAGTTCTGGCCGCGTAGCATCAACCAGCCGACCGCGTCGCTGCCGGTGATGATTTACACCCACGCCATCTCGCCCTTCGACGACTGGCACCGTCAGGCCTGGGCGGCCGGCCTGGTGCTGCTGGCGATGGTGCTGGCCACCAACATTGCAGCCCGCTGGATCCTCTCGCGGGGGATCAGCGTTCAGAAGGGATAATCGATGGACCCCATGCCAGAATCGCTAGCGTCGGAACAAAGGGCTTCCATGCCCGTGGTGACGCCGGCGGCCTCCGACCACAAGGCCGCCGGGCGCACCAAGATTTCGGTTCGGAACCTGGACTTTTATTACGGCAGCTACAAGGCCCTGCACAATATCGACATCGAGATCCCGGAGAAGCAGATCACCGCGCTGATCGGGCCCTCGGGTTGCGGCAAATCGACCTTCCTGCGCACGCTGAACCGCATCAACGACATGGTGCGGCACGCGCGCTTCGAAGGCGCGGTGACGCTGGATGGCGAGAACGTGCTCAACCTCGATCCGACCAACCTGCGGCGTCGCGTCGGCATGGTGTTTCAGCGGCCGAATCCGTTTCCCAAGTCGATTTTCGACAACGTGGCCTACGGCATCCGGGTCAACGGGCTGAAGGGACACAGCTCGATGCACGACAAGGTCGAGCACAGCCTGCGCCGCGCGGCGCTCTGGGAAGAAGTGAAGGACAAACTGCACGAATCGGCCTATTCGCTTTCCGGCGGCCAGCAGCAGCGGCTGTGCATCGCGCGCGCCCTGGCGGTGGATCCGGAGGTGCTGCTGCTCGACGAACCATGTTCGGCGCTGGACCCGATCGCCACCGCCAAGATCGAGGATCTGATGTTCAGCCTGAAGGATCAGTGCACCCAGGTGATCGTCACCCACAACATGCAGCAGGCGGCGCGCGTGGCCGAGTTCACCGGGTTTTTCCTGCTGGGCAAACTGATCGAGTTCGATCGCACGGCGGTGATTTTCAAGCGGCCGGCCAAGCAACAAACGGAAGATTACATTACCGGCCGCTTCGGGTAGACTAGATGCGAACCGAAAGCGCGGGGCGGGAACAAACGATGCTTCATTTTCGCGAAGAGCTGGAAGAGCTGCAGAGCAAACTGCTCGAGATGGGCGGCCTGGTGGAGGCCGCGATCCACAACAGCGTTTTGGCGCTGGTGGATCGCGACGAAGACAAGGCCAAGGAAGTGATGTGGAACGAGGCCCTGGTCAACCAGAAGGAAATCGAGATCGACGAGCTGGCCACTCGCATGCTGGCCCTGTTCCAGCCGATGGCGCGCGACCTTCGCTTCATCACCGCCGTGATCAAGATCAACAACGACCTGGAGCGCATGGGCGACCTGGCGGTGAACATCACCGAGCGCGCCCTGACCCTGATGCGGGAGCCGGCGGTGAAGCCGCTGATCGACATTCCCCGCATCGCGGACCTGGCCGAAAGCATGGTGCACCGCGCTCTGGATGCGTTCGCCAAGCACGACGCGGATATGGCGCGCGACGTGCTTCTCTCCGACGATGCCGTCGACCGCCTCCGCGACGCCGTTTACGACGAACTGCTCAGCTTCATGCAGGAAGAGCGCAGCACCATCAATCGCGCGGTCTCCCTGATGTTCATCGCGCAGAACCTGGAGCGCATCGCGGACCATTCGACCAACATCGCCGAAGACGTGCTCTTCGCCGTGAAGGGCATCGACGTCCGCCACCACAACGAAACCGGCGAATAGGAACCGCTGTCCAGCCTCAGTTGGGCGTGGGCTTGACACCTTGCGCGGCGTCAAAAACACCGTCGGCAAAGACCGCCGGCGCTACGGCTGCGGGCGTGCGTTTCCTGGCAGCGCCGGCGGCCTTCGCCGCCGGTGTTTTTACTGTTGTCCGGCCGATTCCCGCTTCACCGACGCCACTACCA
>JBAVIH010000614.1:0-8642 GCA_049686695.1 Bryobacteraceae bacterium
CGATGTTGCCGCGCGACTTCGACATTTTGTCATTCTCGAACAGCAGCCATCCGTGGGCGAAGATGCGTTTGGGCAAAGGCAGTTCGGCCGCCATCAGGAACGCCGGCCAGAACACGGCGTGGAAACGCACGATCTCCTTGCCGATCAGGTGCAGGTCGGCCGGCCACAGCGATTCGCCATCGATGGTTTTGCCCGCCACCGCGCTCAGGTACGTGGTCAGCGCGTCGAACCACACGTAGAATACGTGCGGCGCCTCGCCAGCCACCGGGATGCCCCACTTGATGTTGGTCCGCGTGATCGAAAGGTCGGTCAGGCCGCTCTTGACGAATGAGATCACCTCGTTGCGGCGCGTCTCCGGTTGAATGAAATCCGGCTGCGCATCGTACAGATCGAGCAGCTTTTCCTGGAATGCAGACAGCTTGAAGAAAAAGTTCTCCTCGGTGATCGTCTCGGTGGGCCGCCCGCAGTCCGGGCACGGGTCGCCGGGCTGGGCCTCGTTCACATAAAGGTTGTCGAAGATGCAGTATTGGCCGGTGTAGGAGCCTTTGTAAATGTAGCCGTTGTCCCAGCAGCGCTGGAACAGGTCGTTGACGACGCGCGCATGCTGCGGGCTGGTGGTGCGCTGGAAATAGTCGATCTGCAGGCCGAGCATTTGCCATTGCCGCTCGAATTCGGCCGCGATCACATCGGTGAACGCTTTCGGCGATTTGCCGGCGCGTTCGGCCGCGCGCTCCACGTTCACGCCGTGCTCGTCGCTGCCGGTGGTCAGCACGGCATGGTAGCCCTGCATGCGTTTGAAGCGCTTCAGCAGGTCGGCCACGATGGTGGTGTACGCGTGGCCTATGTGCGGCGCGGCGTTGACGTAATAGATCGGGGTGGTGAGATAGTATTTCATTTTTGCAGTTTCAGGTAAGCGGAATTGGCTTCCGCGATGATATGCTTCAGGGCCACGCCGGAGGCGAGCGCCAGCCTGCGGCAGTCCTCGTACTCGGGCGCAAAATAGCCTTCGCTGGTGACCTTCACGCGCACTTTGCCGTACTGCGTTTCCACTTCCCGCAGCTTGCGCGCCTGCACCCGCCGCTCGGCGGTATACAGGCGCAGGCCGATCGTCGAAGTCTCCGAAAAAATCAACTGCGCGATGGCTTCGCGATGCTCCGGTTTGGCGATCACGCGCAGCAGGTGGCCGGGGCGGCCCTTCTTCATGATGATCGGCTCGATCGAGACATCCAGGGCGCCGAAATCCCATAGCCGGTCGGTCGCGTAGGCCAGCACCTGCGGATTGAGATCGTCGATATTGGCCTCGAGGACGCAGACCGTCAGCGCCTCTTCGGCGCCGGTGGGTTCGCCCAGGATCACCCGCAACACATTCGCCTGGCGGGCGAAATCGCGGCTGCCCGCGCCGTAGCCGGTGCGCACCACTTTCATCGGCGGCAGCACGCAGAAGCGCTTGGCGAGCGTTACCGCGACTGCCGCGCCGGTGGGCGTGGTCAACTCCACCTCGGGGCCGCGCGCGTAGATCGGCGCACCCTCGAGCAGCCGGGCGGTCGCCGGAGCCGGAACCGGCAACAATCCGTGCTCGGTTTCCACCGTGCCGCTGCCCACGTTGAGCGGCGAGCATAGCACCGTATCCACCTCGAGCAACTCGAAAGCCAGGCACGCGCCCACGATATCGGCGATCGAATCCGAGGCTCCCACCTCGTGAAAGTGGACTTTTTCGATCGGCACCTGGTGGACTTCCGCTTCCGCTTCGCCCAGCCGCCGGAACACGGCGATGGCATTTTGTTTCGCGCGAGGCGGCAATTCGGCCTTCTCGATCATCTTGACGATGTGGGACAGGTGACGGTGCACGTGCGCTTCTTCCACGGCCACGCGGTACCGGGTGGCGCCCAGGCCGGCGCGCGTCACCTTCTCAAACGACACCACGGCGCCCGCGTCGAGCGAGCCGATCGCCGCGGCGATGACGTCGGGATCGGCGCCGGCATCCACCAGCGCACCCACCAGCATGTCGCCGGCGATTCCCGAAAACGCGTCGAGATAGCAAGTTAAAGGCACAGAATTTCATTGTAGCGGGTGGGGAACGCCGCACACTCCCGCGCTACCCTCCGGCGACCATCAGCCAGGCCGCGACCAGCGGCATCACGAAGAGCGCGCTGTCCACGCGGTCCAGGAATCCGCCGTGGCCGGGCAGCAGGGCTCCCGAGTCTTTCACTCCCGCGCCGCGTTTCATGGCGGATTCCACCAGGTCGCCGAACTGGCCCGCCACGTTGGCCAGGGCGGTCAGCAGCACCGCCGCAGTCACGCTCACCTGGGCGAAATGCACCAGGTAAGCCCCGGCGACCAGGACCGAAGTGGCTACCGAAGCCGCCGCGCCCTCCCAGGATTTCTTCGGGCTCACGCGATCGGCCAGGCGGTGCCTGCCGAACGCTTTGCCCACATAATAAGCGCCGATGTCGCCGGTCCAGCTCACCAGCAGCGCGTACATCAGCCAGTGCGAGCCGAAATCGTGCAGCACGATGGCGCATCGCCAGCAGCCGAAAACATAAATCACGCCCAGCACCAGCAGGGAAGCGCGCGGCAGCGCGTGCGCCAGGTCGGCCGAGCGCATCGCCAGCACCAGGCCCAACAGCGCAAGCACGATCATTACCTGGCAGGCGCCGGCGTACGGAATCACCAGCAGGAGTGCACCAGCGCCGTAGCCGAGCACTCCCGGCGCGCCGAAGCCATAGGCCGCGGCGATCCCGTCGTACTCCCGGTAGCTGAGCACCGCCGACAATGCGACCACCGCCAGGAACACCCACGGGTTGGCCCAGAGCACCGTGTAAACGACGAAAGGGACCAGCAGGACTGCGGTGAGAACCCGCTTCATGACGAGCCGAGCGCGGGAATCAGGGTCTGGTCGGATGGCGCGTCCACGGCGCCGGCGCGCAAGCCGCCATAGCGGCGCTCGCGCTTCTGGTACGCCACCACCGCTTCCAGCAGGTCGGTGCGCTTGAAGTCCGGCCACAGCGTCTCGGTGACGTACAGCTCCGCGTAGGCGATCTGCCACAACAGAAAATTACTGATGCGCATTTCGCCCGACGTGCGGATCAGCAGGTCGGGATCCGGACACGAGGCGGTGTAGAGGTTGGTGGCGATCAGATCCTCGTCCATTCTGAGCGCGGCCAGCGATCCTTCGATGCGCGCCATCTCGAGCACCGCGTTGACCGCATCCACGATTTCCGCGCGCCCTCCGTAATTGATCGCCAGGTTCACCAGCAGGCCGCGATTGTTGGCGGTGGCTTCCACCGCCGCATCCAGTTCGGTGCGCACCGCCGCCGGCAGGGCTTCCAGCCGCCCGATGGCCTGCAGGCGAATGTCGTTCTTTTGCAGCTCAGGCAGCTCCTGCTTGAGGTAATATCGCAGCAGGCGCCAGAGGGTTTCCACTTCGTGCCGCGGACGCTTCCAGTTTTCCACCGAGAAGGCATACAGCGTCAGCGCCTTCACGCCCATCCGCGCGCAGGTTTCCACCGATGAGCGCACCGGGCCGATGCCCGCCTTGTGGCCCGCCACGCGGGGCAGCCGCCGCCGTTCCGCCCAGCGCCCGTTGCCGTCCATGATGATGGCGATGTGCTCGGGCAGCCGCGCCGGGTCGATGGCCTGCGCCAATTCCCAGTCGCGATCCTCCGGCCGCAACGTTTCCAGAAGTGCCTTCATGGCAAACCCTAATGGTACAACACCATAGTATTCACAAGGCACTTGGCCGCGCAAAGCAGGCCGGGCGCGTTTTTACCGGTCGACGTTTTCCTACCTGCCGGCGCCTTCTTCCACGGGATAGCCCTGGTCAATCCAATCCGCCTTGAAGTTGGAAGGCACATACAGCGCCCGCACATGCGTGAAGCCCATCCCCCGCAGCAACTCCAGCGCGGGACGGATATTGGGGCAGTGGTCCCAAGGGCAGCAGCCGCAGTAAATCGCGATTTCGCGATCGCGCGGCAGTTTCTCCACGGCGGCCTTCAGCAGCTCCAGTCCCTCGGGCCGGTTGGCGGGACCGGCGTAGATGGCGCCGGGAATGTGCTTACTGCGGTACAACACGTTCGGACCGACTTGCAGAACCACGATGGCGGCGCGATGGCCCGCCAATTGCCCTGCCAGTTCCTTAGGCTGCACCACGGCCAGATCCGCCGCCCACGCTCCAGCCAGCACTATCGACGCAGCGCACACGAAGTTCCGCATCCCCTCACTGTAGCGCCGGAGCGCCGCCTGTGAAAAGGCAGCCCACTCGTGGGGAGCCGCCGCGCGTGGTTTAATAGAGGTTTCATGCATCGATCCCTAGGTTTGCTATTCCTCGTGGCTGGGGCAGCCGGCTGCCTCGATGCCGCGCCGCCCGATCCCTCGCTGGCGGCGGCCCGGGTCGCGCTGGCAGGGCTTCCGCTGCGCTTCGAAGCCAACCAGGGGCAGTGGAATCCGGAGGTGCGCTACCTGGCGCGCTCGGGCGGCGTGAAAGTCGCCCTCACCGATCGCGGTCCCTCGTTCGGCCTGCCCGGAGCCGGACGCGTGGATCTGGTGCTCGAAGGCGCGGCCACGCCGCGCATTCAACCGCTCGAACCGCTGGCCGCCCGCACCGACTACTTCATTGGCCCCCGCTCCAACTGGCACACCGGCATCGCCAGCTACGCGCGGGTGCGTTATGCGCAGGTGTACCGGGGCATCGACGCGGTCTATTACGGAAGCCAGGGCAGCCTGGAGTACGACTTCCTGCTGGCGCCGGGAGCCGACGCGGGTTCCATTCGCATGCGGTTCCAAGGCGCCGATCGCCTCCGGATTACGGCGGACGGCGACCTGGAAGTGCAGGCCGGCGGCGCCACCCTCATCGAGAAACGCCCCGCCGTGCGGCAGGGCGATCTCGCGATTGCGGGCCGATACGTCCTGCTTGCGCGCGACCTGGCCGCGTTCCGCGTGGGCCGCTACGATCGCAGCCGCCCGCTGGTGATCGATCCGCTGCTCCTCTACTCGACTTACATTGGCGGGACTGGCGACGACCAGGTGAATGCCGTAAAGTTGACGGCCAAGGGCTTGTTGTATGTTACCGGGCCCACCGACAGCCTCAACATGCCGTATATCAACGGCGCCTACGCGAACGCTCCTGTCGGCGACGCGACTAATATCTTCGTGGCTATTCTCGATACCAGAGCCGCGGGCGGATTTCAGCCGACTTATTTCGGTTATATCGGCGGAGACGCAGTCGATGTTCCGCTGGCGATGGCGGTTGATGCGCAGGGCGATGTGTACCTCACCGGGAATACCACTTCCACCAACTTTCCCATCGTCGGTAACTCGCTCATAACCACTTTCCCCACCATTCCCCTTGTCCTTGCGACACAGACTCCGAGCAATTTGATACAAGCGTTCGTTCTGGAATTGAACCCCGCGCTGTATGGCGAGGTTTCTCTGCTCTACAGCACGTTTCTCGGTGGCGCCCAGGGCAACACGTACGGCAATGCCATCGATCTGGACCAGGCCGGCAACATCTACGTGGTCGGCACCACGCTGGCCGGCGATTTTCCGGTTACCGGCAACGCTTACCAGACCGGGCTCTGGGGAGGGCAGGACACGTTTCTCACCGAGTTCAATACCGCCAGCGCCACTCCTCTCTATTCCACCTTCCTGGGCGGGGAGTTGGACGATGACGGGCGCGCCGTCGCGGTTGCGCCGAACGGACTGGTTTACATGACCGCCTCCACCGAGTCGACCGAGTTTCCGATGGCCGGGTTTTCGTATCAGCCTAACCTGGCGGGAAACTACGATCTGATTATCGCCGTGCTCGACCCCACCCAGTTCGGAACCGAATCGTTGATCTACGCCACTTACTTCGGCGGCTCGGACACCGAGGAGGTGCGAGGCATGTCGGTGGATGCGAACGGTAACCTTTTGCTGACCGGCTACACTCTATCGACCGATTTTCCGGTGACCCCGGATGCGGCGCAGCCGGTGTACGGCGGCAATGCCGATCTTTTCGTTACCGTGGTGAACCCCTTCACGCCGCAGTTCCTGCTCTATTCGACTTACCTGGGCGGGTCGGATGCCGAGGTGGGCTACGCCATCGGCGCGGATGCGCAGAATAACATCTACGTTGCCGGGTACACGCTTTCGAAGGATCTCCCGGTCACGTCGAACGCGCCCCTGCCCTTCTGGCCCGGCGGCGTGGACATCGTCGCGGCCAAGGTGATCCCGTACGTGGCCGGCCCGAGCGGATTTGGCTATGTCTCCTACTTCGGCGGAGCCAGCATCAACAGCGCGCAGGCGCTGGCGGTGGCGCTGGACGGCACCCTCTATGTCGCCGGCTTCACCGGCGGCGTCCTCACCACCACCAGCGACGCGGTGCAGGGCGGCTATGGTGGCGGCGTCACGGACGGTTTCCTGTTCGTTCTGTCGCCGCAGTAACGGAAGTGGCGCACGCACTCGCCGCGCGGTTTTGCAACTGACGCTGCGTTACACTGGATGTGATATTATTCTAAAGGACTTCGCTGCGGCGTCCCAGGCTCGTCCTGCCTGACGCGAATTAATCCCTGTCAATGAATTTACGTTCTCTTTTTAGCTTGTTTTCTTCGGATCTCGCCATCGATCTGGGCACGGCGAACACCCTGGTTTTTGCCGCCGGCAAGGGCATCGTTGTCAACGAGCCATCCATCGTAGCCATCAACAAGTCAACCGGCGAAGTGGAGGCGGTCGGCAAGGAAGCCAAGGAGATGCTGGGCCGCACGCCGGGAAACATCGTGGCCATCAAGCCCATGAAGGATGGCGTGATCGCCGATTTCAAGGTCACCGAGCGCATGCTGAATTACTTCATTCAGAAAGCGCATGGCCGCAAAATGCTGGTGCATCCGCGCATCGTGATCGGGGTGCCCAGCGAAATCACCCAGGTGGAAAAGCGCGCGGTGATGGATTCGGCTTACCGGGCCAAGGCCAGCGAGGTGCACCTGGTGGAGCAGGCCATGGTGGCCGCCATCGGCGCCGGGCTGCCGATCACCGAACCCTCCGGCAACATGGTGGTCGATATCGGCGGCGGCACTACCGACGTGGCGGTCATCTCGCTCTCCGGCATCGTGTATTCGCGCTCGGTGCGCGTGGCCGGCAACGAAATGGACGATGCCGTCATGCAATACCTCAAGCGCAAATACAACCTGCTGATTGGCGAACGGACGGCGGAAGCTGTCAAGATCGAAGTCGGTTCGGCCTTCCCTCTGGACAAGCCCCTGACCATGGAAATCAAGGGGCGCAACCTCATCGAGGGCGTTCCACGCACGATCACCGTCAACGACACCGAGATTCGCGAAGCGCTTGCCGAATGCGTCGCCACCATCGTCAACGCCATTCGCGTGGCGCTCGAGAGAACCCCGCCCGAGCTCAGCGCCGATATCAGCGACCGCGGCATCGTGCTCACCGGCGGAGGCGCCATGCTCAAGAACCTGGACAAGCGGATCCGCGAGGAAACCGGACTTCCGGTCTCCATCGCCGACGACCCGCTGGCGTCGGTGGTGCTGGGCACCGGCCGCATGCTCAGCGATTTCCGGCTGCTGCGTAAGATTTCGATAGACTAAAAGAGACGCGGGCGCGCGTATGGAGTCGTTCGTCAACCGTTACCGCAACCTCACCATTCTTCTGCTGGTGCTCTTCGCGCAGCTTCTGCTGCTGGCGGTGCAGGTGAAAAACGATCAGGACGTGCGCATCATCCGCGTCTGGACGGTGACCGCCGTCACGCCCTTTGCCCGCATCGTGGAACTGCTGCGCGGCGGCAGCGTCGGCTTCTTCCGCAACTACATTCTGCTGCACGACGAAGACGCCGAAAACCGGCGGCTGCGCGAGCAGGTCGGCCGACTCAAGCTCGAGAACGTTTTTCTCAAGAATGAATTGAACACCGCCGAACGCGCCAAGGCTCTCGGCGTGTTTCAGGCGCGCATCCCTTCCAAGACATTGGCTGCCACCGTGATCGGCACTGGCGCCGGCACCAACGCCAAGGTGGTCTATGTGGACGCCGGAAGCACGCGCGGGGTCGAGCGCGGCATGGCCGTGGTGACGCCGGACGGAATCGTCGGCAAAGTGATCGCCGCCTACCCGACCGCGTCGGAGATCCTGCTCGCCACCGACGCCGATTTCGCCGCCGGCGTGGTTTCCCAGGACGGTGGCGTCCGCGGCACCTTGAAAGGGCAGGGAACCCCGCTGTTGAAAATCGACTATGTGCCGATTCAGGAGAAGGTGCAGGCGGGCCAGTGGTTTTACACGTCCGGAGACGACCGCATTTTCCCCCGCGGTTTTCCGGTCGGCGTGGTGCGGGCCGTCCGCGACGCGCAGCCGTTCAAGGAGATCCTGCTCGATCCGATCGGGCTGCAGCACGGCCTCGAGGACGTGCTGATTATTACCCAGGGCGTGCATCAGGACATCCCGCCCACCCCCGTCGCCGATCAGCCGGTGTACATCGCGCCGGCGCCTCCGGATGAATCCAAACCGGCGTCGCCCGCCGCCGCCGGCGCCTCGCCGCCGATTACCGAAGCCGACAAGCTGCGCCAGGAGTACCAGGCTTCCGGCGAAGCGCAGGGCCACAAATTCGGCTCCGGGGAGTCCGGTCCGCCCAACTTCAGTGGCATCTCTACCTCTTTGCCTCAGGC
>JBAVIH010000615.1:0-2130 GCA_049686695.1 Bryobacteraceae bacterium
GGAAGTTTGGTCTCCAGGAGAACCGGGTTCTGTGTGGAATGCACGGCGCCTTTAGATTTTCACTCGGGGGGGCTTTCCAAATCATACCCCTTCCCGCGCCGATTGCAAGCCGAAATTTCCAAAAAGATTTCTGCCGGCCACCGCGCCATGCCGCGCAGTCGATGCGATCTTCCTCACGCTTCGTCGCTCGGTCGCGCGGCTTCAGTCGAAGATTGAAGAACTTCGGCGGATCGGCGAGAAAAGTTAGTGCCGGTGCAACTCTGCACTGAAATGTACAATCGAGGAGTGACCGACGCTGCGCTGCTCGAACACATTAACCGCTTGCCGCATGCCCGTGCTAACTTTAAGCAACTTGTGCGGGAGCTGGGCACCCGGGGTGAAGGTCGCGCCGAGCTCGAAACCGCGCTCGCCCGCCTGGCCGCACGAGGCGATCTCATCGAGTTGCGCTCCGGCCACTACACGGCTACCGCACGCAGCCGCGAGTTCGCGGTGGGGCGCGTGAACATGCACCGCGATGGTTACGGCTTCCTGATTTCCGACCGTCCCATCGAAGGCATCCAGGGCGATATCTTCCTGCCGCCGGAAACGGCCGGGAACGCCATGCACGGCGACCGCGTGGTGGTTCGCGTCGCGCGCATCGAAGCCGGCGGCCGCGCCGATGGCGAAATCGTCAAAATCCTGCGCCGCGCTCACCTGACCGTGGTCGGCGAGTTTCGCATGGGCAAGCGCGGGCAGTGGGTGATTCCGCACGACGATCGCATCCGGCAGTGGATCGAGATTCCCGCGGGGCTGGAGCTTCCGCCGGCCGGCGCCACCATCGATCGCATCGGCGTCGCCCCGCGCCAGGTGAGTTCGCCCGAGGAACTCTCCGGCCTGATCGTCAACGTCGAAGTGCTTGAATACGCCGAGCGCGGCGAGCATCCGGTGGGCCGGGTGATCGAGATTCTCGGCTCCCCGGACGATTTCGGCGTGGATGTCGAGATCGTCATCCGCCAGCATCACCTGCCGCACCGCTTTCCGCCGGAAGTGGTGGAGCAGGCGCGCGCCATTCCGGATTCGATCGACGTCGTCGAGATCGCCTCCCGCCGCGATTTCCGCGGGCTCGATATCGTCACCATCGATGGCGAAACGGCGCGCGATTTTGACGACGCCGTGTGGGTGGAGCGCCTGGCAAACGGCAACTACGCGCTGCAGGTCCACATCGCAGACGTCAGTCACTACGTGCGCCCCGGCACGCCGATCGACCTCGAAGCCCGCCTGCGCGGCACCAGCGTCTACTTCCCCGACCGCGCCGTGCCCATGCTGCCCTTCGAGCTTTCCACCAACATCTGCTCGCTGAATCCGCAGGTGGACCGGCTCGTCCTTTCGGCGCTGCTCGAAATCGACGCCCGCGGAGAAACCGTGGCGCAGGAATTCGTTGCCGGCGTGATCCGCAGCGCCGAGCGGATGACCTACACCGATGTCCATTTGCTGCTGGAAGGCGACGCCGCAAAGCGCGAACGCTACCAGCCGCTGGTGGAGCGCTTCGAGCCGATGCGGGAGCTGGCGCTGATTCTGAATCGCAAGCGGGTGCGCCGCGGCTCGATCGATTTCGACATGCCCGAGCCGAGCATCGAGTTCGACGAGTGGGGCGCCATGACCGGCGTCAGCCGCGCCACGCGCAACATCGCCCACCGCATCATCGAAGAGTTCATGCTGGCCGCCAACGAAGCGGTGGCCGCGCACCTGGAAACCGCCGTCCCGGCGAGCATTTATCGCATCCACGAGAAGCCCGATCCCAAGCGCGTGATGGATTTCGAGGAGGTGGCCGCCCACTTCGGTTATTCGCTCGGCGTGGGGGCGATTCCCGTGCAGCGGTTCGCCGTCACCGACCGTCACCGCGATGGCAGCAAGCGGCGGCGCGACATCGAACTGGCGTCGCCCGAGATGAAGATCTCTTCGCGCCAATACCAGAAGCTGGTGGCGAAAATCGAAGGCAAGCCCGAGGAGCGCATCCTCAGTTACCTGATGCTGCGCTCGCTCAAGCAGGCGCGCTATTCGACCGAAAACGCCGGCCACTTCGCGCTGGCCGCCGATGCTTACACGCACTTCACGTCGCCCATCCGCCGCTATCCCGACCTGGTGGTGCAC
>JBAVIH010000616.1:0-8834 GCA_049686695.1 Bryobacteraceae bacterium
CTGCCCCAGGGAGCGCGACTCCCCCGGAACATCGAACCCACTCTAACCCCAACCCTCTGACCGGCCCCTCAAAACAGGACATTTCTACTTTGCTGGGAATAGGACATTTCTACTTTGCCTTGACAAAGGCCCGTAATCCGTCCGTAGGCGAACCACGTATTTCGCCGGGTTCTGCAGGTTATAGGCAAGGCAGCATTTATTGAGTTCCGTTGGCGGGACCGGGCAGCCTGGGCCGCACCAAATGGGTGCGGAATTGCATGGCTTCGCCCGATGCCCCTCAACTTCAAGCGTTCCCCAGCCGAAGGCGAGTTCCTGTTTGAGATCGATGAACAGCCGACAAAGGAGTGTCTGACCGCGTTGGGTGGCCTGCCGCTGTTGGTGCGCACCGCCCGGTCGCTGGATGTGCCCGGCAGCGTGAAACGCAACCTGGCGTTGAAGCAGCGGGATCGAGGCTTCGATGAAGCCACCTACGTCGAGAGTTTTTTTAGTATTTGGCGATGGCAGCGCAGTGCAGCACTTCGCGGTACGAACGAGGCTGTGGGATTGGCAGCCGAAACGGCTGTTGGTATGGCACCGCGAAAAGGCGGGCACGATTGAGGCGGTGCACTACGTACTGAAGAACGAGTTGGCCGCTGGGGTTCTGCCGTGTGGGCGCTACGGAGCCAATGCCGCTTGGTTCCGTCTGGCGGTGATCACCTATAACGTACTGACTGCGATGAAGCGACTGGTGCTGCCGCCGGATTTGCAGATGGCGCGACCCAAGCGCTTAGGTCCGCTGCTTCCGGGTTACCATGCATTATGGCCGGATCTCCTGCAGACCGGGCGCGCCCGTCGCTGTCGTCGTGTGCCGTTCGTACGCTTCCGCTTCTTGCCGCACTCACGTTGTTCGCCAGCGGTCCCGTGTACCGTTCGGTATCGGTCGACGCGAGTACAATCCGTCCGATCCGCCGGCAACCGCCCTCGGGGTGTGCGACATGAATGTGGGAACCGGGTGGCTTTGTGTCAGGGCACGGCTTCAGCCGGCTGAAGCCGTGCCCTGATACCGAGCCTCCCGGGAGCGACACTTTTGTGTACCCGTGTACTCGGATCCATGCCAATTCACTAGGAAATGAAAGCTTCGCAATTCCTGCGTCGCACACCTTAGTCGGCCGGCGGCCCGTGCGGGCGGCCGCCGTTCGCCAGGGCCGTTTCTGATAATATCTCTGGAATGGCCTCAGCTAACGTTTACCCACCGAGCCGCGAGTTTGCCAGCCGCGCTTACGTGAAGGGCATGGACGAGTACCGGGCGCTCTACCAAAGAGCCGCGGAAAAGCCCGAGGAGTTCTGGGGCGACCTTGCGGAGAAGGAGCTCTTCTGGTTTCAGAAGTGGTCTCACGTTTTCGAGTGGCATCCGCCGTTCGCCAAGTGGTTCGTCGGCGGGAAGACCAACGCAAGCTACAACTGCCTGGACCGGCATCTGGCGACGCATCGTAAGAATAAGGTGGCGATCCTCTGGGAGGGCGAGCCGGGCGACCAGCGGCAGATCTCCTACCAGGAACTCCACCGGCTGGTGTGCCGCTTCGCCAACGTGCTGAAGGGGCTCGGGTTGAAGGCCGGCGACCGCGCGGTCATTTACATGGGCATGGTGCCGGAGCTGCCGGTGGCGCTGTTGGCCTGCGCACGGCTGGGGGTGACCCACAGCGTGGTGTTCGGCGGCTTTTCGGCGGAGGCCCTCAAGGCGCGCATCCAGGACCTGGAAGCGCAGGTGGTGATCACCGGCGATGGCGCCTGGCGGCGCGGCAAGGAAGTGCGCCTCAAGGACGCGGTGGATGAAGCGCTCGCGGAATGCCCCAGCGTCAGGAACGTAATCGTGCTCCGGCGCACCGGCGGCGCCATCGATATGAAGGAGGGCCGCGACCACTGGTGGCACGATCTGGACCAGGGCGTCAGCGAAGTCTGCCCCGCCGAGGAACTGGATAGCGAGCATCCGCTGTACGTGCTGTACACGTCGGGCACCACCGGCAAGCCGAAGGGCATCGTGCATTCGACGGCCGGTTACCTGATCCAGGTGACGATGACGATGAAGTGGGTGTTCGACCTGCGCGACGAAGACACCTTCTGGTGCACGGCCGATATCGGCTGGGTGACCGGCCACAGCTACATCGTCTACGGGCCGCTTTCGGCCGGCGCCACCACCATGATGTACGAAGGAGCGCCCGACTTCCCGCAGCCCGACCGCTTCTGGAGGTTGATCGAGAAGTACCGCGTCAACATCTTTTATACGTCGCCAACCGCCATCCGCTCCTTCATCCGGCAGGGCGACCAGTGGCCGAACGGGCACGACCTGTCGAGTCTGCGCCTGCTCGGTTCGGTCGGCGAGCCGATCAATCCGGCGGCCTGGGAATGGTACTACAAGGTGATCGGGAAGGAGCGCTGCCCCATCGTCGATACCTGGTGGCAGACCGAGACCGGCGCCATCATGATCTCGGCCATGCCGGGCGCCGTGCCGCTCAAGCCCGGTTCGGGATCGCTGCCGCAACCGGGCATTCTGTGCGATGTGGTGGACCTGATGGGCAAGCCCGTCGGCGATAACGCGGAAGGCTTCCTCGTCGTCAAGCGGCCGTGGCCCAGCATCGCGCGCACGCTCTGGCGCGACCCGGACCGCTACCGGCAACAATATTGGGAACGCATCGAGGGCGTTTACATGACCGGCGACGCGGCGCGGCGCGACGAGGACGGCTACTACTGGATCCTCGGCCGCGTGGACGACGTGATGAACGTCAGCGGCCACCGCCTGAGCACGATGGAGATCGAATCCGCGCTGGTGCGCCATCCGGCGGTAGCGGAAGCCGCGGTGGTGGGCAAGCCGCACGAGATCACCGGCCAGGCCGTGGCTTGTTTCGTCACGCTCAAGAAGGGCAATTGGAACCACCACGAGTTGGGCGAGGAGCTGCGCAAGTGGGTGGCGCACGAAATCGGCGGCTTCGCCAAGCCGGAGCAGATCCGCTTCACCGACTCACTCCCCAAGACGCGCAGCGGAAAGATCATGCGCCGGCTACTGCGCGAAATCGTCACCTCCAACACCGTCGCCGGGGATGTCACCACGCTGGAGGATCTCGGGGTGGTGACGCGCCTCGCCGCGCAGCACGACGAGGACTGAGGGCTGCGTCCCCATCCTGGCGCGCTGCCTGTCCAATCCCGGAATGCAACAACAGCTTGACTCCGCGCAGCAGGACTGCTGAACTGGGAGAGTGCGTTTCGCGCTCGGGCTTGTGGTCATCGCTATTTCAGCCGCACAGACCGAAGATGACCCTTCGGCCCATAACACGGCACTTATCCAACAAATCAGGCAGCGTGCGATAACAGACCTGGCGAGCGTGCCCAACTATGTATGCGTCGACTCTATCGAACGATCCCTTTGGATACCGGACGAACGTCAGTTCAGGCGCCTGGACCGGCTCCATCTCGAGATTGCTCACATAGAGGGCGCTGATCGGTTTTCGTGGCTGGGAAACTCCGCATTTCAATCACAGGCCCCGACTGAGATGGTAGGTTACGGCGCCAGTTTCAAGGGCGACTTCGCGGACAACCGCGCCCTGGTCTTCAAGAGTGATTGGGCCAGAATATCGTATTCGGGCCGGGTGACGATGGAAGGCCGGCCGGCCATGCGCTACGAGTACGATGTCCACCGCAGAGTGCTGGCGATGAGAAACGGCGATCAGTCCGGTCTCGCGGCAGCGCGGGGAGCATTATGGATCGATCCGGAAACGTTGGACGTGATGCAAATCGACCTTGAGGCCTATGACATTCCAGCTAGTCTTGCCATTCGATCGATAGTTGACCGCACGACGTACTGGCCAGTTCTCGTCGGAGGACGTAGGGTGCTGCTGGCGCGCAGGTCCGAGTTCCTGTTGACGGAGTTGGATGGGACCGTGAAGCGAAACGAGTCCGTCTTCTCTAATTGCCGCGAGTACGGTGCGGAGAGCACCGTAACTTTTGGGACGGGCCCTGGCACGCAGGCTCCGCCGCCCACCAAGGAAGACGTGCGGGTCGAGGCGGGTCTGCAGATTCCATTGGCTCTCGACGCGCCGCTGGACGCAAATAGGGCGTCAGTCGGGGATCCGATCAGCGCCCATACTCTGCAAACCGTCGGCAGAATCCGGCGGGGCACACATGTCTACGGTCGAGTCAGCCGCATCATCAACTATAACGACCAGATTCCGGCGCCCAGACCGGGGCAGCCTCCACGGCCTTCCAAGCATCCGGTGTATGGGCAGCACAGCGGTGAAGTGCTGATCGGGATCGAATTCTCGCAGATGGAGTATGGACGGAGCCGCGTGCCGTTCACGGCTCGCCTGATCGACGTGGAATCACAACCAGGGGTAAAGGCGACTCAGATTCGCGGCTTTGGCTATTTCGACGATGACCGTATCGTGCAATATGATCCCCCCTCGACAGCGAGCCTTTATGTCTCACAGGAAAACCCAGTCCTCGGGCGAGGCATCATGATGCAGTGGGTAACGATTCGCGAGCGTGGGTCGCTATGAACTGAAGGCGCGGGCCGGACCGGACGAAGGAGTCCGAGCCCGCAATCCGCGGGCGTATAATCAAGACTCGGGTATCGACTATTGCCGGCACGCTCACTGGAGTCGCGCCGAAATATGGAGACGGAATCATGAAACCAGCTTTGCGATTGGCCGCCGTTCTGGCGGTGTCTGCCGCCGTGGCTACGGCGTTCGCCCAGACCAAGGAGCGCCCGCTTCCCCGCCTGGTGCACAAGGATGGCCGCTACGCCCTGTTCGTCGATGACGCCCCGTATCTGATGCTGGGAGCGCAGGTGGGCAACTCGAGCGCCTGGCCCGGCGCGCTTCCCAAGGTCTGGCCGGCGATAGCGTATCTGCACGCCAACACGGTGGAAATGCCGGTGTACTGGGAACAGCTCGAGCCGCGGCCGGGGCAGTTCGACTACAGCGTGGTGGACACGCTGCTCGCCCAGGCCCGCCAGCATCATGTGCACCTGGTGCTGCTCTGGTTCGGGCTTTATAAGAACGGCAGCCAGCATTACACGCCGGAATGGATGAAGCTCGATCCGGAGCGGTATCAGTACATGATGGACAAAGAGGGCCACCGGGTGGATTCTCCGTCGCCGTTCGCGAAGGCCTCGCTCGATGCCGATGTCCACGCGTTCACCGCCTTCATGCGGCACCTCAAGGAGGTGGACGCGGAGCGCACCGTGCTGCTGGTGCAAGTGGAAAACGAGGCAGGCACATGGCAGATGCGGCGCGATTACTCGCCCGCGGCGCAGAAGTTGTTTGAAGCGCCGGTGCCCGCCGAAGTGCTGGCGGCCATGCACGTGCCGTCCACCACGCCCGCGCCCGACTGGCAAGCGGCCTTCGGCGCCGAATCCGAAGTGTGTTTCCACGCCTGGGCGGTAGCCACCTATGTGGGCAAAGTCGCCGCTGCGGGCAAAGCGGTTTATCCGTTGCCGCTGTATGCCAACGCAGCCTTGCGGCGCGCCATCCCGCCGGGCCCTCCCGGCACTTATGAAAGCGGCGGCCCAACCGACAACGTGCTTCCCATCTGGAAGGCCGCGGCGCCGGCGCTGGACATCCTGGCGCCCGATATCTATGTGGAAGACAGCGCGGAGTATCTGAAAGTGATGGATCTCTATCACCGCGACGACAACGCTTTGTTCATTCCGGAAACCGGCCATAGCGCCGGCGTCGCCCGCTTCCTGTTTTCGGCGCTCGGTATGGGAACCATCGGGTTTTCGCCGTTCGGCCTGGATTACCTCGAAGGCGGCACCGAAGAGGAGTTCACGCCGATCGCGCAGGAGTATCGCTTGCTTGCGCCAATTGCCGGCCTGATCGCTCGCCTCAATTTCGAAGGCAAGCTGCGCGCGGCGGCTGAGGAAAAGGGCAAGGCCTCGCAAACCCTCGATTTCGGCGCCTGGAAGGCCGAAGTGTCCTACGGCGTGGTGCGCTTCCATGCGCCGCGCGGCAACGCCTCGCCCATCGGGCGCGCGCTGGTGGCGCAACTCGGCGAGAATCGGTTTCTGGTCACCGGACTCTCTTGCGGCGTCGACTTCCGTCCCAATGCCGCGGACAAGCACCGCCAGTTCCTGCGCGTCGAGGAGGGCACTTACGATAACGGCGTCTTCAAAATGGTGCGCGTCTGGAATGGCGACGAGACCGATTGGAACCTCAATTTCCGGTCGGAGCCGGTGGTGCTGCGCGTTTCGCTGACCACTTACTGACACAGGTAGGATAGGCGATCGGTTTTGTGCCGCCTGTCGCTTGTTTTCGTGCGTGACGTTCCGGGGAAAGAGACCTACATGAAATCCTATCTCGCACTTACTCTCATGCTGATGGCGCCGGCGCTGTGCGCGGCGGCTGAAGGCGTGGCCGCAACCCCGCCGATGGGCTGGAACAGTTGGGACTGTTACGGCACCACCGTGACCGAAGCCGAAGTGAAGGCCAACGCCGATTACATGCGCGAGCGGCTGAAGCAGCACGGCTGGCAGTACATCGTGATCGATATCCAGTGGTCCGAACCGAATCCCAAGGCGCACGGCTACCGGCAGGATGCGGCGCTGGAGATGGATGCATATGGCAGGCTCATCCCCGCCGTCAACCGCTTTCCGTCCGCCGCCGGCGGCCGCGGCTTCCAGCGATTGGCCGACTACGTTCACAGCCTGGGCCTGCGCTTCGGCATCCACATCATGCGCGGTATTCCGCGCCAGGCGGTGAAGGCGAATCTGCCGGTACTCGGCGGCGCGGTGCGCGCGGCCGACATAGCCGACGTCAACTCTACCTGCCCATGGAACAGCGACATGTATGGCGTCGATATGAGCCGGCCGGGCGCGCAGGATTACTACGATTCGCTGCTGAAGTTGTACGCCGAATGGGGCGTGGATTACATCAAGGCGGACGACATCGCGCGGCCGGCGCACCTTGAAGAGATCGCCGCGCTGCACCGCGCCATCGGAAAGACCGGCCGGCCGATCGTCCTCAGCCTCTCGCCGGGACCGGCGATGGTGAAGGACATCGAATTCCTGCGCGAGAACGCCAACATGTGGCGCATCTCCGACGATTTTTGGGACGATTGGCGGCTGCTGCGGCAGAACTTCATCCTGATGTCGATCTGGAGCGCCGCCGGGCGCCCCGGCGCCTGGCCGGATGCCGACATGCTGCCGCTGGGCCGCATCGGAATTCGCGCCGAGCGCGGCGAAGCGCGCACCTCCCACTTCACGCGGGATGAGCAGCGCACGCTGATCAGCCTGTGGTCGATCGCGCAATCGCCGTTGATGTTCGGCGGCGACCTGCCCTCCAACGACCCGTTCACCGAATCGCTGATTACCAACGACGAGGTGCTGGCCGTGAACCAGACGGGCGCGCATGGCGGAGCCTTCGCGGAAGGCGGCGACAGCGTCATCTGGGCGGCCGATGCCCCCGGCGGCTCCAGGTTCTTCGCCGTTTTCAACGTGGGCGACCACGCACCCATTGACATACGGGTCGACTGGCGCGCGCTCGGCTTGCCGCCCGAGTGCAACCTCCGCGACCTCTGGCAGCGCGCGAACATGGGCGCGGTTCACGGCGGCTACACCTTCCACGTAGCGCCGCACGCCTCCGGCCTCTACAAGCTGACGCCGGCCAAGTAACGTGGCGCAGGCTGTCGAGCCTGCCGAGCCGATTCATCTCGGCTTCTACTGGCGTGCCGCTTTCTCGCTACGATAGAAGCACCATGGCAGGCCGCAAGCGAGACAGGCGCCCTTACCCGGTTTTCCAGTTGCAATCCTGGGAGGCGTTCTTACAGCTCATCACCAAGCCGCCCTATTCGCATTGGGCGTTCCGCGGGGAGCGCAACGAGCGCGGGCCGCTCTACAGTTCGCTCTCTCTCTATCTGCGCAACTTCGGCGTGGCGCCGGAGGCATGGCCGCTCCAGGAGGAGCGCATTTTGCGCGTCTTCAAGCGCAAGGCTCACCAGTTTCTGGCGCGGCCGCCGGAGTGGAACGACGACTTCGAGTGGCTGGCCCTGATGCAGCACCACGGGGCGCCGACGCGTTTGATCGATTTCACCTGGTCGCCTTACGTGGCGGCGTTTTTCGCCCTCGAGCACGCGCTCGCCGAGGGCGTGGTCTGGGCCATGAACCCGGCCCGCATCGACAGCAGCCGCGCGCGCAAGCCGGTGCGCACGGACCCGCGCAATCCAGGCGCCTTCCAGCGCTATTTCCTGAAAGGCCACCACCGGTTCATCTGGATGGGCGAGCCGCACACCATGAACCGCCGCCTGATCGCGCAATCGGGCACCTTCGCGGTCCCGGGCGTGCTCGACATGCCGGTGGATGAAATCCTGAGCGATGCCGACCAGGAGAACATTCTGGCCAAGTTCGTTCTCTCCCACCCGGTGCGCGAAGTGGCCCTGCGCGAGTTGTACCGCATGAACATCACCTACGCGACGCTATTTCCGGACCTCGACGGGCTAGCGAAATCGATGGGTTACGAACTGGAGTTTCACTGGGGCTACAATCCGCGGACGATGGAACGTTACGACACGTAGGGCACTTGTTTGTTCGGAAGAACACCGGCGGCAAAGACCGCCGGCGTTACAAGAAACCGCAAGCTTTTCGGTAGCGCCGGCGGTCTCTGCCGCCGGTGCTTTTTCCGTGTCTCTATTCCTATCTACCGGCAGCGCCCTCCTCAGTTACTCTTCCAGTTGTAAGTCGCCAGCAAATTCCCGTCCGGCGCCACCAGAAGCAGGGCGGCCCGGCCGGCGTCCAACTCGCCGCTGAAGCTCTTGCCGCTGGTGCTGTCGCGGAAGGCCACCTGCCGGCGCGGCGATTCCGAAGTGAGCAC
>JBAVIH010000617.1:0-2254 GCA_049686695.1 Bryobacteraceae bacterium
GGAACGAATCGGCAACGATATGTCCGCCATACAGCGGGCCTAGATCATCGAAGTTCCTACTCGAATCATCGGGTGGCCGATACGCACGGCGATAAGTCCGCGAAGCCCGGCCACCCGCAACGCACTCCTAACTCTTTCCATCCGCCCCTCACGGCCGCAGTGCGCCCGAACGAATCCCCATTCAAATCAAGCCACAAGACCGCAAAGGCTGGCCGGCCGTACACGCGGATCACGACTCGCCGTCACCCGTTAAGTGCAGAATATTGCTCTGAGCTATTTCGTGGGCGCTGGAAAGAGATGCGACGTCCGAAGCATAGAGCTCGACGTAGCCGCACTGGGTGCAGACACTCGCCTCCAAATTGGAATAACCGGTCTTCTTTAGCAGGAACGCATCCGGATTACCGTCGACAGCGATCCTGACCGGAGTACCCGTTTCTGCCGTCCGCTGCAGCCGCGCGGGGCCGATCATTGCAGCCGAGCCGCATTTTGGGCAAACGCCACTGCTTTTCATGCGACCTCCCATATTCCCGGTTTAGACCTCATGGCCATCGCCGGCGATCAAAGACAAAACTCTCGTTTTTCCATCCGTGTTTATCCGTGTTCATCCGTGGCCGGTTGTTGTTCCGCGCCCAGCTCACATCTCCCTCCGCCCTTCCATAGCTTTCGAAATGGTCACTTCGTCGGCGAATTCCAGATCGCTGCCGACGGGGATGCCCATGCCGATGCGCGTCACCTTGACGCCGAGCGGTTTCAACAGGCGCGCCAGGTAGACGGCGGTGGCTTCGCCCTCCACGGTGGGATTGGTGGCCACGATCACCTCCTGGATCTCGCCCTCGCCGATGCGTTCCACCAGGTTCTTGAGCTTGAGCGATTCCGGCCCGATGCCGCGCAGCGGCGACAGAGCGCCGTGCAACACGTGGTAGCGGCCCTCGAACTGGCGGGTGGTTTCGATGCCGACGATGTTGTGCGGCTCTTCCACCACGCAGACGATCTTGGCGTCGCGATTGGAATCGGCGCAATAGGAACACACGTCGCTGTCGCTGATGTTGTTGCAGACGCGGCACAGGCCGAGCTTGTCTTTGACGTCGAGGAGGGCCTGGGCGAGATGTTCGGCGTCTTCGCGGCCGGCGCGGAGAACATGGAACGCCAGCCGCTGCGCCGATTTCTGCCCGATCCCCGGCAGGCGCTTGAACTCGGTGATGAGGCGGGCGAGCGGTTCGGCGAAATCGGGCATCGTCAGAACATACCGGGAGGCAGGCCGAGGCCGCCGAGCATGCCGCCCATCTTCTGCTGGATCTGGTCCTCGACCTTCTTGAGGGCCTCGCTGTGGGCGGCCAGCACCATGTCCTGGAGCATCTCGACGTCGCCGGCGACCTCGGGATCGATCTTGACGCTGAGCAGATTCTTCTGCCCGTCCATGGTCACCGTGATCATGCCGCCGCCGGCGGAGGCCTCCACTTTGATCTGCGCGATTTCCTGTTGCAGGCGCTCCTGCATCTGCTTCGCCTGCTGCATCATCTGCTGCATGTTGCCGGGTAGTTTCACTTGGGCTGCTCCTTCAAATTGCGAACGCGGCGGACTTCGCCGCCAAAGACCTCGCGGAAGCGCTGCACCTCCGGGTTGGCCAGCGCGCGGCCGCCGGCCTCATCGACGGATTCGATTGTGGCCGGCGCCGCTTCGAGCGGACCGGCCGCCAGCGATTCTTCCGCAATCAACTTCAGGTTGAGCGGCCGGCCGAACACTTCGCGCAGCGCGTCGGCGAAGCTGCGGTCCTTCAAATACAGGTGATAGGACTTGGGCGCCAGAATTCTGATGTCGCCGCCGGAGAGGGTGATGCGCGCATTCTCGACCGCGTCGGCCAGGTGCGTCAGGCCGCGTTCGGTGAGCCAGGCGTGCAGCCGCTGGCGAGGGTCGCCTTGGACGAGCGGCGCGGGGGCCAGCGCGTTGGCGCCGGAATTCTGCGGCTCCGGATGAGCGGATTTCTTGGCGCGATCCACTTCGAACGGCGATGGACCGCTGCGCAAGGGAGCCGCGGAGGCGCGCGGCGGCGGGCTGGGACGCGCGGCGGCCAGCGCGGGACGCGATTCGGTTCCACTAAATTCGGCCAGCGCCTGTTCGATCGGCAGCAGGCGGCCTGCATGCACCAGCCGCACCAGACCGATTTCCAGGTGGAAACGCGGTTGCAGCGAGTACTGCAAATCGCGAAACAGTTCGAGCGTCAGGTGCAGATACCGCGTCAGGTCCTCTTCGGAGA
>JBAVIH010000618.1:0-10168 GCA_049686695.1 Bryobacteraceae bacterium
GCGCTACGGGCCGACGAGGGCGCCGGCCGCGGACCAGGGGGTCCGCCCCACAAGCACAGGCCCGCCCAGGGAACTTTCTTTTTCGGGGCGGTGTCTATATCTTTACAGTGCCCGGACTTTCCTGATAGCGTGAGATCAGGAAGTGAGCCCGAGAATGAGAGGCTACCCGGTGGCCACAGCGATCCTGGATTTCAGCGAACGCTCCGGCGCGCAAGCGTCGGTGAGCGAGGATCTGTGCCTGGCCGAAAGGCTGCGCCAGGGCGACGAGCGGGCTTACGAAGAACTGATCGCGCGCTTCCAGCAGCCGGTCTTCACGCTCGCCAGCCGCCTGCTAAACGACCCGGGTGAAGCCGCCGACGTAGTGCAGGAAGTATTTCTGAAGGTCTTCCGCTCGATCGGCCACTTTCGCGGCCAGAGCAGCCTGAAGACCTGGATCTACCGCATTACGGTCAATGAGGCGCACAACGCGCACCGCTGGTTTTACCGTCATCGCCGCCGCGAGACGGAATTGGATGGTCCGGCCGAGGACACCAATCGCCACTGGCGGGAGACGGTGGCGGACCACGGCCGCTCCCCATTCGAGGAGGCCTGCAGCCAGGAGCAGTATCGCATCATCCAAGCCGCCCTGCTGCGCTTGAACCCGATTTTTAAGGAGGCCGTCGTGTTGAGAGACATTGCGGACCTCAGTTACGAGGAAATCGCCGAGGTGCTGGATGTCTCCCTCGGAACCGTGAAGTCTCGAATCCTGCGGGGCCGGGAAGCCCTGCGGGTGGAACTCGCGGGCAGCCTCGATGAGAGGCCGGTCCTGCGACTAGTGCCGAAAACGGCAGAGTGAACGTATGATCTGTGAATTTGCCCGAGCAAAGATTTCGCTCCTCCTCGACGAAGGGCTGGAAGATGGGGAGCGCCGCGAGACTTTGGCGCACCTGGATTCCTGCAACCGGTGTCGCGATGAGTACCAGGCGTTCGAGAAACAGCGTCTGGCGCTGCGGTCCATGAAGGAGCCAGCGGTGCCGACGGTCCTGACCCACCAACTGCGCGTGCTCGCCTCCCACGAGCGCTTGCGGCAGATGGCGCGGGCCAGCATTTCCGCCCGCTTGCGGCACATAGCCGACGACCTCCGCCTGTTCCGGGACAACATGATGCGGCCGGTGGCGCTGCCCTTCGGCGGCGGGCTGGTTTCCGCCATGCTGCTGTTCGGCATTCTGGCCCCCGGTCTGATTTTCACGCGCAGTCTGGATTCCGATCCTTCGGTCATCTCGCTGGTCACCCTCCCGGAGGGCAGGCTGGTGGGTGCGGCCGGCGAAGTCGGCGGCTTGGAGATGGTGAGCTCGATTCCCTCTTCATCCGATAGCACAGTGGTGGAACTTACCGTCGACCGCTACGGGCACGTGAGCGATTGGAGGATGGTGCGGGGCGAATTGACGCCCGATGTCAAGAGCGTCATTGTGTTGTCCAACTTCAATCCCGGCACCTATTTCGGCATTCCGACCGACAGCAAGGTACTGGTTGCGTTGCATTCGGTCCCCGGCGCGGCCCGGAGCTGACCGCCCGGCGTGGCGCGGCAACGGCTGGGACAACATTTCCTGATCAAAGGCTCCGTGCTGGAGCGCATCGCCAGGGCCGCGTGTCCCGAGCCCCAACCTTTGGTGATTGAAATCGGCCCCGGCCGCGGCGCGCTTACGGCCAAGCTGCTCGATCGCGCCGCGCGCGTGGTCGCCATCGAGATCGATCCCGATCTCGCCGCGTATCTGCGCCACCGGTTCGCCGGGGACGCCCGCCTGGAAGTGGTCGAAGCCGATGTCCTCGCCGTCGACCTGGCCCAGTGGGGGCCGGCGCCAATCGCCGGCAACCTGCCTTACTACATCGCTTCGCCCATCCTGGAACGCGCGCTCCGCCTGCGCCCGCCGCGCGCCGTGTTTCTGCTGCAAAAGGAAGTCGCCCACCGCCTGGTCGCCCAGCCGGGGTCGCGCGACTACGGGTACCTGACCGTCGCCACGGCCCTGTTCGCCACCGCCAGCCTGCTGTGCGAAGTCCCGCCCTCGGCCTTTCGCCCGCCGCCGAAAGTGGATTCTGCGGTGGTCCGGTTTTCCCCCTGGGTCGCCGCCATGCCCGATCCGGAAGCCTTCCTCGAATTCGTCGCGCACTGCTTCCGCCATAAGCGCAAGACCATACGCAACAACCTCGCAGTGGTGTATGGTAAGGGTGTAGTCGAAAGCTGGCCGGAAGCTGCCCTGCGCGCCGAACAACTCAGCCTGCCGCAATTGGCAGAGATGTGGCGGAGGCTCAGGTAGGGCATGCTTTAGCTTGCCCGGAGTTCCCCACATGCCGATCGAGCCAGAGGCAGGACAGACGATCGGTTTCTGTCGTCTGTCCAGGCGTCGCGCTTTCACCAGCCATGACAGACCACGAAGAACGATGGTCAGTCCTACTACGTCGTGAAAGGCCATAGCTTATGAAGATCCGTCCCGAAGACGCTCTCGAATATCATTCAAGGCCCCCGGCCGGCAAACTGTCGGTGACACCCACCAAACCTTGCCGCACGCAGCGGGATCTGAGCCTGGCCTATTCGCCGGGGGTGGCCGTCCCGTGTCTCGAAATCGAGCGCGACCCGTCCCTGGCCTACGCGTACACGGGCAAGGGAAACCTGGTGGGGGTGGTCAGCAACGGCACGGCGGTGCTCGGCCTGGGCAATATCGGCGCCCTGGCCGGCAAGCCGGTGATGGAAGGCAAGGGGGTGCTGTTCAAGCGCTTCGCCGATATCGACGTGTTCGATATCGAACTGGCGACCGAAGATCCGCGCGAGGTCATTCGCACCTGCCAGGTGCTCGAGCCGACCTTCGGCGGCATCAACCTCGAGGACATCAAGGCGCCGGAGTGCTTCATGATCGAGGAAGAGCTGCGGAAGACCATGAACATCCCGGTCTTTCACGACGATCAGCACGGCACCGCCATCATCTCCGCCGCCGGGTTGCTGAACGCGATCGAGATCGTGGGCAAGAAGATCGGCGAGATCAAGGTGGTGTTCAACGGCGCCGGCGCCAGCGCCATCTCCTGCGCCGCCCACTACTGCAACCTGGGTGTGCGCCGGGAAAACATCCTGATGTGCGACACCAAGGGCGTGATCTACGAGGGCCGCGCCGAGCACATGAACGTCTACAAGGCCCGCTACGCCAACCCGACCGCGGCCCGCACGCTGGCCGAGGCGCTGGTGGGCGCCGACGTGTTCTTCGGGCTCTCGAGCGGCGGCGCGGTGACGCCGGATATGGTGATGACGATGGCGCCCAACCCGATCATCTTCGCCCTCGCCAACCCGGACCCGGAAATCGCCTACGACGTGGCGCTGGCCGCGCGTCCGGATGCCATCGTGGCCACCGGCCGCTCCGACTTTCCCAACCAGATCAACAACGTCCTGGGCTTTCCCTTCATTTTCCGCGGCGCCCTGGACGTGCGCGCCACCACCATCAACGACGAGATGAAGCGCGCCGCCACGCTCGCTTTAGCGTGGCTGGCGAAACAGGACGTGCCCGATTCGGTGCTGCGCGCCTATGGCGTCGAGCGAATGGAATTCGGCCGCGAATACATCATTCCGAAGCCCTTCGATCCGCGGGTCCTGATCTGGGAGGCCTCCGCGGTGGCGCAGGCGGCGATGGAAACCGGGGTGGCGCGGCGGCCGGTGGATCTGGTTCAGTATCGCGAGGAACTCGAGCGCCGCCTGGGCCGCGCCAACGAAGTGATGCGCGCCATGATTCACAAAGCGCAGAAGCAGCCCAAACGGATTGTGTTCGCCGAAGGCGAGCAGGCCAAGATCCTGCGCGCCTGCCAGATTCTGCTCGACGAAAAAATCGCCCACCCAATCCTGCTCGGCAATCCGAAGAAGATCCAGGACCTTGCCGCCGAGTTGCGCCTCAACCTGACCGGCGCGCAGGTGGTCGAACCGGCCACGTTCCCCCGCCTGGACGAGTACCTCGAGGAGTTCTACCAGTTGCGGCAGCGCAAGGGCATCACCCGCACCGAAGCCGCCCAGACCATCCTCAACCCGGTCACATTCGGCAGCATGATGGTGCGGCTGGGCGACGCCGACGGCTTGATCGGCGGCTTGACCACACACTATCCCGATACCATCCGTCCCGCCTTGCAGGTGATCGACGTGCGCCCCGAGGTGCGCGAGGTGGCCGGCGTGTACCTGCTGATCACGGCCAAGGGCGAGCTATACTTCCTGGCCGATGCCACCGTCAACATCGAGCCAACCTCAGAGCAGCTTGCCGAAATCGCCATCATGGCCGCCGAAAAGGCGCGCCGCTTCAACGTCGAGCCGCGGATTGCGATGCTCTCGTTCTCCAACTTCGGCAGCACGCGCCATCCGCTGGCGGAGAAAGTGCGCCGCGCGGTCGAGTTGGTGCGGCAGCGCGCGCCGGGCCTGATGATCGATGGCGAAATGCAGGCCGACACCGCGGTGACGCCGCAGATCCTCGACGAAACTTACGCGTTCAGCACGCTCAAGGGCGGCGCCAACGTGCTGGTGTTTCCCAATCTCGAGGCCGGCAACATCGCTTACAAGCTGCTGCAGCGCATTGGCGGCGCCGAAGCCATCGGCCCGCTGCTCACTGGCCTCTCCAAGCCGGTCCATGTGTTGCAGCGCGGTTCGGAGGTCAACGACATCGTCCACGTGGCCGCCGTCGCCGTGGTGGACGCGCAGGAAGTCGGCAAGCCCTACCGCTCGATCACCGCGCTGGCGCGATGACGAGCTGTGAAAGAAAACGCGCCCGCAAGCGGGCGTTGGCAAGCTGAAGCATGCCCCACCACGAGCGCTTCACTCCACCCGGAATTGCACGTTGCGGGTGGCCTGGCTGCCGGCGGAATCTCTGACGATCAGTTCCCCGTGATAGGCTCCGGGAGGGAGGGTTGCCAGCGGCAGTTTGAGCGCTACCGGAATCACGCGGCCGCCGGGCTTGGGCAGCGCGCTCAGATCGACATCGCCGGAATCCCACTTCTGATCGTTCTGCGCGTCGAGCAGGCGCAGGCGCATGGTCAACTGGACCGGCTGGGCGCCTGTCGCGGGTGGCTTGTAGATTTCGAAGTAAGCTTCGGCGATGCCGCTCTTCGAGAACAGATCGGAGCCTGAAACGGCGATCCGGTTGCCGTGGAAGATCAGCGGATTGCTGCCTGCCTCGGTTGCCTCCCGCGCCGCCTCCGGCGAGATGGGTTGCACGTCGCGGCTGAGGGCGACCGAACTCAGGCTGAGCCGGCTGGGATCCAGACGATCGATGGCCAATGGTGTTTCGACCGCGCCGAAGCGATCCTTGGCGGTGCGGAAGACGAGCTTGAACCTGTAATTGCCCGGCGCGATTTCAAACTCGTGTTCGTAACGAAGCGGGCGCTCGAGAAAAGCGTCAAACTGCCGGCGGTTTTCGAAATCGAATTTCACCGTTTCGCTGAACCGCGCGGCCAGGCTGCCGCCGGGTCTGTATGCCTCGCCGAGCACATCCATCCCGGCGTGCAGTTTGCCATTGACCTCGGCGGGAGTGAGAACGGGGGAAGCGATCTCGATCGCCAGGTTGACGCGCGCCACGCCACTGGCATCGTAGAAGACGGGGACGGAAGCCGATGCCGTGGCGTTGCCGGCGTGCGGCGAGGCCACCAGGTTTTCCAGTTCTCTCTCGAGCGGGTTGGCGGAGGCCAGGATCGCGTGGCCCTCATCCGCGCCGCGCTGTTCGAGCGAGTCGATCTGCTTGCGAATGTCGCCGGCGTCGGCGGCCTTCGGCGAGAGTTCCAAATACTTGCGAAAGTGGGCTATCGCGGGGCGGAAGTCGCCTTTCACGGCGAAGATCGAACCGAGCAGGCGCTCGACTTCGGGGAACTCGCGATCGGCGTCGTGCGCGACGGTTTCGGTGGCGCTCTTCTCGGCGGCGTCGTAGTTCTTCAAATTGAAACTGGCGAGGGCGCTATAGAAGTAGATGGCAGGGAACTCGACCGGGTTGAATTCGAGGGCCCGGCCGGCGATGTCGAGGGCGTCCTGGTTGCGGTTATCGGCAACAGCGAGGCGCGCGAGCTGCACATAGGGCTTCAGATATTGCGGGTCGGCCTTCACGGCGCGCTCCCAGGAAACGCGAGCGTCGGCCGGCCGTTTGAGTTCGAACTGCATCTGGCCCAGGTCGCTCCAGGCCTGGGCGTATTTGGGATAGGCCGCAACCGCGGCTTCGAAAGCCTGGGCGGCTTGGTCGTATTTCTTGTGATTGGCGGCGGCCAGACCCCGTTCGTAAGCTTTGCGGGCGTCCTTGGGGACTCTCAAAGAAGCGACCGAGACGGTAGAACCTTCGGGGTCGCCGAGGCGTTTCAGGATGACGATGCTGCCATCGGTCAGGGTGGCGTTGGTGGTGCGATAGCCGGTGAGGCGGATGGTGATGCGGCAGCCATCCGGGACGCCCGTCCCTTCCCGGACCCAGGGTACGCGATAGACGACCGTGCCGTCGCCGAAGGTATTGAGGATAACGCACTCGCCCGTCAGCATATCCGCGGGAAGCGGCATCAGGAGGGGGACGCCGGGCAGGTCGGCAGCGCCCTCGACGGCGATTTTGGCGCGGTGACTCTGGGCCAGGGCGGCACCGGCGAACAGGGCTGTCAGAGAAACCAGGCGGAGGATCGAATTGTGTCTCGCGACGAGTGAAACAAGAGCAACTACGCGATCGCCGTTCACGCCCACATCCTAGACCAAACTCGGTCCGGGCACAATTCGGCGGACCTGGCGGCGTTAGACGCTGCTCGAATGCCGCTTGAAAATCATCGGCAGATTCTGCGAGAACGCCGATCGCGCCAGCACCATGTCGCAGCCGGCTTCCTGCGCCTGCTGCTTGAGCTCGGCCTGGATGTGCGACAGGTAGCCGATCAGGCTGATGCCCTTGGTTTCCGCCTTACCCTTCAGCTTGCCGATCAGCTTCAGCGGCTGCAAGGCCTCGAAGTTCAGGTCGAAAATGATCAGCGATGGCATTTGCGCCGACGCCTTTTCCAGCAGCTCCTTGGGTTCTTTGACGAACTCGAGCGCGAGGCCCGCGCGCTTGGCCGCTTCGGTGAGTTTCACCGAGAAAAACAGATCGCTGACAGCGGCCAGGACTCTGTTCGGTTCCTGCTTCTGCATCATGATTTGACTTTTCTTAATTTGCCCGCTAACACAGAACAACTTGGTGGGAAGTTCGATTTTAACACGACTCTTATCGCCTGCCCGCGCGCCCGCCGCTCCCGGCTGTTACAATTCTGTCTGAGATGTCACTCGTCGTAGTCGGTTCGGTCGCATATGATGGCGTGGAAACGCCGCACGGAAAGGTGGACCGGATGCTGGGTGGAGCGGCCACCTACATCTCGCTCGCGGCGGCCTACTTCACCCCGGTGAAACTGGTGGCGGTGGTCGGGGACGATTTCGCGGCGGAGGACGCCGGGTTGCTGGCCTCGCGCCAGATCGACCTGGCCGGTCTCGAACGCGTGGCAGGCGGCAAGACGTTTTTCTGGGCCGGCGTGTATTCCGACGACATGAACGACCGCACCACCCTGCGCACGGACCTCAACGTCTTCGCCGATTTCGATCCCAAGCTGCCGGAATCGTACCGCGCCGAGCCTTACCTTTTGCTCGGCAACATCCAACCCGCCTTGCAGCGCGGCGTGCGGGCGCAGATGAACCAGCTCAGGATGGCGGGCGGCGACACGATGAATTATTGGATCCACGACTTTCGGGAGGAACTGCTCGCAACCATCGCCCAGTGGGACTTCCTACTGATCAACGATAGCGAAGCCCAGATGCTTTCCGGCTGGCGTAACCTGCGCCGCGCGGCGGCGGCCATTCAGGCGATGGGCCCGCGCACACTGGTGATCAAGCGCGGCGAGTATGGCGCGGTGCTTTTCCACGGCGACGATCGCTTTATCGCGCCCGGCTATCTGCTGGAGGAAGTTTTCGATCCCACCGGGGCGGGGGACAGCTTCGCGGGAGGCTTCATCGGCTATCTGGCGGGCCAGGGTGTCGCGGCCAAGGATGCGGACTTCGCCGAACTGCGCCGCGCCGTGATCTACGGTTCCGTGATGGGCAGCTTCTGCTGCGAAAGCTTCGGCGTGGATCGCTTCCGCTCTTTGACGCGGGAAGAAATCGACGCCCGCTTCCGGGAGTTTCAGTCCTGCACCCAGTTCTGAAATCGGGAACCTGGAAGGGCGCGCTGGCGGCCGCCGGGCTGCTCGCGCTCGCGAGCGCCGTTGCCATTGCGTTTTTCTACTCGCACGGCTGGCTGCTCTACTATGGCGATGCCGAATCGCACCTGAACATCGCCCGCCGGATAATCGATTCGCAAACGCCAGGCTACGACCAACTGGGCACGCCTTGGCTGCCGGCGCCACACGTTTTGATGCTGCCGCTGGCGACCCACGATGCGCTGTGGCGCAACGGCCTGGCCGGCGCGATTCCATCGGGCGCCTGTTTCGTAATGGCGGGCGTCTTCCTGTTCCTGGCCGCGCGGCGCCTGTTTGGCGGGGATGCGCCGGCCTTCGCCGCCGCGGCGGCTTTCGCGCTGAATCCGAACGTGCTCTACCTCGGGTCGATTCCGATGACCGAGGCGGCTTTCTGGGCCGGGTGGATGGCGCTGCTCTACGCGACGGTCCGCTATCGCGATACCGGTGGGTGGGGCGCCGTGCTGGCAGCCGCCGCTGCCGCGTGGTTGGCCGCGCTCAGCCGGTACGAAGGATGGTTCCTGATTCCCTTCGTGGCTTTGTATTTCGCGCGGCGCAGATGGAGCGCGGGCATCGTCTTCGGCGTCCTGGCCAGTCTCGCCCCCCTATACTGGCTGGGACACAACTGGTGGCTGCAAGGGAACGCGCTGTATTTCCTGCGCGGCCCGGGTTCGGCCTGGGCCATACAAGGGGACGCGCCCTATCCCGGCAAGGGCGATTGGTGGGCGGCGCTCTACTATTTCCGCCACGCGGCGGAGCTTAGCGCAGGGCCGGTGCTGGCGCTGGCCGGGTTGGCAGGCGTGGTGGCTGCGCTGGCCAAGCGCGCTTTCTGGCCGCTGCTGCTGCTGCTGCTGCCGGGCGCGTTTTACGTCTGGAGCATGCACAGTTCGCGCACGCCCATCTTCATTCCCACGCTGTGGCCGTATTCCTATTACAACTCGCGTTATGGTCTGGCCGCCCTGCCGCTGCTGGCATTCGCCGTGGCCGCACTGGTGGCCGTCTTTCCGCGTCCGTTCCGCCCCTGGTGTGCGGCTGTCCTGGCGCTGGCATCGGCCGCGCCGTGGCTGCTCGAGCCACAGCCGAAGAACTGGGTGACGTGGCGGGAGTCGCTGGTCAACTCCGAGGCCCGCCGCGATTGGACGCACCAGGCCGCGCAATACCTGGCCTCGCATTACGTCTTAGGATCGGGTATTATCACAACGTCCGGGGATATTACTGGAATCTATCGCGAAGCCGGTATTCCGCTGCGCGAGACCTTCACCGGCGATAACGGCCTGCCCTGGCTGGCTGCGGTGAAACGCCCCGACTTGTTCTTGTGGCAGGAGTGGGCCGTGGCGATGGCCGGTGACGATGTCGAAAATTCGATTCGCAGCGCCCCGCGCTATGGCATCCGCTACCGGCTCGAAAAGACGATTCAAGTAAAGGGTGCGCCCGATATCGAAATTTACCGGCGCACGGGAGGCATTCATGGTACCTCACGAACGGGTAACGACAGCTTTTGAATTGCCGGGTTGCCGGATCAAGCGGAACTTCGGGGTGGTGCGCGGAATCGTCGTCCGCTCGCGCTCGATTTTCGGCACCATCGGCGCGGGCCTGCAGACCATCGTCGGCGGCAACATCACGATATTCAGCAATCTGTGCGAGCAGACCCGCAACCAGGCATTCGACCTCATGCTGGAGCACGCCGGCCAGTTGGGCGCCAATGCCGTGATCGCCGTGCGCTACGATGCCACCGAGGTGATGCAGGGCGTCACCGAGGTGCTTGCCTACGGCACCGCCGTGGAGGTCGAACCGCTGCAGCCGTGAAGGAAACATGGCCACGGATAAGCACAGATGAACACGGATAAGAAAACAAGACGCGTACCTGTGCTTATCTGTGTTCATCTGTGGCTCAAGACGGGCCGTTGGCGCAGTTAATTTCGGAACGAGCTCCGATGATCATCCCCTTCACCAAGGCGCACGG
>JBAVIH010000619.1:0-4193 GCA_049686695.1 Bryobacteraceae bacterium
GCCCAATTCTTGCACCGTCCAGTCCGTCATGCCGTTTTCGAAACCGCCATTCAGGATCATCTGGGTTGGAGTTGCGGTTTGGCCGTCGAGCGCGCAGGCGGCCGTGAAGAAACAAGCAACGATAGAAAGCGATTTCATATGAGTTACCTTTCGTGTCCACGCCAACCCGTGAAGGAACCGTCAAAAGGGATGCCACGTTCCCGGAATTTCGCGGGGGCTCATAAGAGAAAGCGCGAAAGGAGCTCGGAATGCCTCAACAGGAAAAGAAAAAATCGTATTTCGGAGTCTTCGACCTCAAACCGACGAGGTGCCCAGCCATCGGTAGGCTCGGGGATGGATTCGCAAAAGGCTCAAAACATGCCGAGGTCAAAAAGCGAGAAATAGAGGTTGGGGTACACGCCGCCCTTTATCTCTTTGATTTCCGCGTCCAACTGTTTCAGGTGCGCGGGATTGTTCGCTTTGGTTTGCCACCAGGCCTTGTCACCGGCGAGACGTTCGTAAATGGCGGGGAACGACACCTTGAAGCATGACGCGTGAAACTTGTTGAAGAAGTAAGCGTTGTCGCGAAACTGCGGATCGACCATCTTCCCGACCTGATCCTGGCGGGCCACCTTCTGATATTGGGCTTTGAAGTCTTCCGGCTTGTTCATTCCCTTCGTGTCGTTGGTGACCCACCGCTCGCTGACGAGGCCTTTGCTGTCGTACTTGACCTTGTTGTCGAAGTGGGTCGCGGTGTGGATGGTGGCGAACAACTCCAACAGGTCCTTCGGCTTCGGGGCGGGCGCGTCGAACGTGCTTCCCCACCACTGCATGAGAAACTTGATCATCCCCTTGATGGCCGCTCCGATCGGCGAGGTCAAACACTGCGTCCCGGACCCGTGCGTGCCCGGCATGTTGAACGCGGAGATGCTGCCCTCGAACATCCTGCTCAGCGGCTTCACATCCGTCAGTGGGAAGAAAGAACTGCTCTCGTTCTCCATGACGATCGCGACGTAGCTGCCGAGCTTGACCTTGCTCCGCAGTTGCCCAGCCCTCTGGGTATGGGACGACATGTTCACCGGATCCAGCACGACCATGTTTATCGTGCCGGGAAAATTGTTGGCCGCCAGATCGTTCGCGATCATGTGACAGAGCACCGCGCCCCGGCTGTGGCCGGCCAGGTTCACCACCTCCGGCTTCCACGTCAGGATTTCCGTTACGGTGCTGCGGCACCTCGAGTCCATCCCCTGGCCGAAGAATTTGCCAAAAAGATCCAGCGTATGCCATCCCGGACCGTCGTTGATCTTCTTTCTCGGATGACACTCATGGCCAAGCGTGGCAATTGTATTGTTTGGCTCTCTTTGCGAGTGGCTCGTTCCGATGCTGAATACGCTGAAAATGCCGGCCATGCCGTTATGCTCCTTCGGCGCCGGCAGTCCGGCGCCATTCGTGCTTCCCCGCAGGATCGATCCCGATTCGCCCAAGGCCGCCCGTGCGGGAATTAAGCTCTCACTATAAGTCCCTTCGCACCCCCGCGCAAGCAACTTCGGGTCTTGATATCCAAAGGTCTCAATGCGGCAGGAACGAGGCGCCAAAGCCACGGTGGACCGCGAAGCGAAGTTCGCGCGGCCGGCGGAGCGGGCGCGGCTACTCGTTTTCTCCAGCGGGCGCTTCGGACAGGGGCGCGGGGAGCGGGGCAGCTTCAACCTCGGGCGCGGGCGCCTCGGGTAAGGACACCCCGGGCGCGGCCTGGGATTCGGATTCGGTTTCGGGGGCGAGCGAAGTGTGGACGGTGGGGGCGATGCGCGGGGTAGCATCGAGGGCCACCTCGCATTCGCAGCAATCGCTGCACTTCAGGCACTTCCCGCAAATATGGTTGTCACACGCGTCTTTGGTGCATCGCACGCAAATTCGCGTGGAAGGCTCGTCGCAAATGCTGCATTGGAATGACATAGAATGGCTATTTCTTTCTCGAAGGCGGGCTGGGCGCGGTCAATAGGGTGCGGCAACGCTGGGCTTCGCTGTCCATCACCTGCAATTGCCGCTCCTGATCGGCGGCGAGATTGACCAGGTACCGTTCGAGGCGCGAGCGGTTGGCGCCGTTCTCGCCCGAAAGGGCAGCCAGCGCCGCGGCATCGGCCGGCGTCTGGTACTTGAGCATCCCCTGTTCGAGCGTGCCGAGCATGGTTTCCAACGCCTGAATGCGGAACAACACGTCGAGGCCGGCGGACAACTTCTCCGGATTGCGGGCCAGCGCGCCGGCGGTATCGGCCAGAGCCTTGGCCTGCTCGCTGGCGGATTGCCACTGCTCGAGGTAGGTCTCGGAAGCTCCGCGATCGATCCAGGGGCGCACGTTGATGCGGCCGAGCGCCTCCGACAACCGCGCGCCATGGGCGGATATCTCGTCCAGCACCGGGGCAATCTCCCAGGGGTTGAGCATGCCCGCCGGCGGCTGCGCGGGCGGCTGCGCGGGTTGTTGCGCAGATTGTTGCGCGGGTTGCGTTTGCGCCCAGAGCGCCGCGGCGCCGGCCAGAATCGTGAATGCGCGCAGAGCGGGACGCAGCATGCTTTCAATCTATCATGCGGACGCGACAAGCCCCCGGCATATGGCGCGGAAGAGGTACGATACGATTATGGGCCTTCAGGAGATCCAGCGTGCTATTGAATCGCTTCCTACCGAACAGCAGATGGCCCTCTTGGACTGGCTTGCCGAGCGGGATCGCCGCGAATGGGACTCCCAAATCGAGCGCGATTTCTCCCCCGATGGTGCAGGCGTCGATCTTCTAAACCAAGTCAAAGCACAGATCCGCCGGGGCGAATCCGTACCGATGGGCAGCGCCCACTAACATCGGTGAGTTTCCAATCCTTTGCCCTGCCGGAGTTTTGGAAATGCTATGAGTCGTTGCCTGCCGATGTCCGGGTGCTGGCTGACGCGAAATTCGCATTGTTCCAGTCTGACCCGTTTCACCCTTCTCTGGCGCTCAAGCAAAAGGGTGAGGTCTGGACAGCGGACATTGGCCGTTCGTATCGCGCCATCGCGTACCGCGAAGGCAACGACTTCCATTGGTTCTGGATCGGCACTCACGAGGCCTACAACAAACTGCTTCCACGGCTCGGATAGGTAACGGCGGTTTTTCTGCCAGTGCGCAGAAAGGATGATCGAGCGTTTGTCGCGGCGGGGCGGCATGTGCTACAAAAGGAACGCATGGACAAGACCATCCGCAAATACGCGAACTTCGACGAGATGAAGGCGGATGAGTATCGTTACTGGCAGAGCCGCCCCGTGCATGAGCGCGTGGCCGCTGTGTCGGAACTCACCGAGGAAGGTTACAAACTGAAGGGGTTCCAGCCGGATGCTTTCAGACTACTCAGAACTCTTGTCCATTTTGAACGCGCACCGCGTTAAGTACCTGGTGATCGGCGCTTATGCCGTAGCGATCCATGCGCAGCCCCGCGCAACCAAAGACCTCGACATCCTGGTGAAGGCCGATCCCGGCAACGCAAAGGCGGTTTTCGCGGCCTTAGCTGAATTCGGTGCGCCGCTCGAAGGTCTGACCTCTGCCGACTTTGCGGAACCCGGCCCGTTCTTCCGCATGGGGCGCGAGCCGGTGTGCGTTGACATTCTCACGGCAATTCCGGGCGTTGAGTTTGACGCCGCATGGTCGCGCCGGGTGGAAGACGTTTTCGACGAGGGAACCAATTTGCGGGCGAACTTCATCTCCCGTGATGACCTGCTCGCAGCAAAACGCGCCGCCGGCAGACGGCAAGACCTCGCCGACGTAGAGGCAATCGAAAAGGCGGCGAAGAGCCAACAGCCGAAGCCCTCAAAAAAAGCTCCCGGAGGCTAATCCGCGCGGCGCCTCGGTCCAGTCTCACAAAGGATCCTTATTGCGACAGGCACCGAAGCCGTTTGAGAGTTGCCCTAATCCCAGGCCTATTCACCCCGACGCTTCCCAGCGATCAGTCCGGACAGGGCGATGCCAAAGCACGCTCCGGAAAAAGAGCAGCTCAACAAAGTCCAATACGTGAAACGGCGCGAACTGCCGGTGTCCGATGAACATGCCGAAACTGAGGAGGCCGTAGGTGAACAGATAAGCGACGGTGCTCTTGCTGAAACGCATCTGAATCCCGTTGTTGAGGTAGCATGGCACAGGCGGCAATGCCGCAGTCTTGAAAGGCGCGAGTTTTGAGACCGTGCCACGCACCCGTAAAGA
>JBAVIH010000620.1:0-6384 GCA_049686695.1 Bryobacteraceae bacterium
GCGAGCGTGCGTCTTCCGCGAACTGCACCGCCTGTCTCGCGGCCGAGACGACCTCCTGATTGCCGGCCTTCCGCGCCAAGGCGTCTTCTGCTTTCTTCAGGCTCGCTTCCGCCCTGGCGAAAATGTCCGCCGCATATCGATCCGCGCCACGCGACCGGGCGATTTCCGCGGCATTGCGGGCTTCGTACATTTCCAGTGGCACGTGCTTGAGGTCAACCGACAGCGCGAGCGGATTGCCCATCTGGGCGTACTGAGCGCGCGCCATCAGCTTATACTCATGGATCAGAAAGACCTCGCCTTTGGTGATCTTCCCGATGTCATTCTCCAGCACCGGAATCTCGCTGGGCTGATGCACCGAAAAGTAAGGTTCCGCGGTGACAAACAGGGAGAAAGCCTGTAACTGGGTGCTGGTTTTCAGCTTGCCATCCCCAGCGTTGTTGATGAGAATTTCGCCGAGATTGTAAGTGCTGCCCTCAGGGGATACGGCCCACAGCACATAGGTGAGAAACGCCGCGCCGAATCTTGTCGGTTGCACCAAACCTGCAACTTCCGCCTCGATGGACGTCGCCCCCGTCCTCGCCTCCACCTTTGCTTCGCCACGGGCTTGTTCGATCGCTCCCGTGCTGATCAGCGGGACTTTCATCGCGCCGCCACCAACCCGGTAACCGATGGCCTTGACCGGCTTGTCGAAGTGATTGGCCGGGGGTGCTTCCTGCTGGGTCTGTCCTGCGGCGACCCCTGCCGATAAGCCGATGATCAAGAGTTGCACGAATGCCGCGACCGGACCCTTCATGGTGGCTTCCTTTCGACTCGCGAGTCTATTCTAGCGGAGTCACTGATTCCTGCGAGGGAGACACTCACCGGAGTTCCCATTTTGGACTCCCAGCCGGGTCCGATTCATTATAGCGTCAACTCTCCCAATGAGGACAAACCGGAGCCTCGACGGCCGGCGTGGGCCAGGCCGGCGTTCTTGCTCAGGCCCATATTCAATGCTGGTATCTGATATGGTACACTCGAGGCGTCATGGAAACAGCGCGCAAGATCACCGTCGAGGTGCCGCCGGAGCTTCTCGAAAGGGCGCAACGGGCCAGCGGCAGCGGCATCACGCAAACCGTTCGTACCGGCTTGCAATTGGTTGCTGCGTCGCAGGCCTACGCGCGGCTGCGCGGGCTCCGGGGCAAGGTTCGCTTCGCGCGGACCTTAGCCGATCTGAAGGCCGACCGATGATCGCGGTTGACACCAGCACCTGGATCGCCTTCCTGCAAGGAGACGGCGGCGAGGATACGGAGCTGCTCGATAGGGCGCTCGAGGACCGGCAAGTACTCATGGTGCCCGTCGTGCTCGCCGAGGTCTTGAGTGACCCGAAGCTTCCGCCGGAGGTTTCCCGAACCCTCTCGGAGTTGCCTCTCATCGAGGTAAGTCCCGGCTATTGGCAACGGGCCGGCGAGTTACGCGCGAAGGTGCTGGCCAAGCGCCGCAAGGCACGCCTCGGCGACGCGCTGATCGCCCAGAGTTGTATCGACAGCGGGATTCCTCTCCTCACGCGAGACCGCGATTTTCGCGCGTTTGCCGGCGCCGCCGGCCTGGCTCTGACGGCCGGGTAAGAAGAGAGCGATAGCTTGAGGACCCGGACGCCGGGAACCTCTTCGAAGTGGCGCAGATTCTCGGTCAAAACGGCATAGCCCTGCTCGATGGCGGCAGCGGCGATGAGCAGGTCGTTGAACGGCAGCACGTTCCCTTTTGCCGCTTCCTGGCCTTCGATCTGGCCCACCAGGTAAGCCGTTTGAAGCGTGACGGGATGGAGGGGCACCAGGTTGACCAGTTCCTCGATGTAAGCGCGACGACGCTGGCTGGCCTCCTGCGTCTTGGCGCGATAGATCCCGTGCGCCAATTCGGCCACCGTGACGGGTGAGAGTGAGAGTTCGACTTCTCCGAGGGCAGTTTGGATGGCTTCGACCAGTTGGGGAACGGGAAGACTCCTTCGCTCAGCCGTAATGACGACGCTGGAGTCGAGTACTACTCCCAGGACGGCGGGTGCCATGGTTGCTGGTGACTGGCGATGACCGCCTCCAGGTCCTTTCCGAAGTCAGGATCGAGTGTGACCGTGGAATTCCGCTCCTTAGCATGCCGGAGGATCTCCGAGATGGGCCGCCCGCTCCGGTGCGGTGTGCGGATGACCGCCACGGGACGATGGTCCTGCTCCACGATCACCTCGACGCCTTCCTGGACCTGGGCCAGCACGGCGTGGATATCGCGGGCGAGTTCGGCTTCCGTAATGCGGACCGTTGCCATCGCTTCGATCATAGCGTATGTCCCGACTCGTTGTCCTTCCCGGCTTCAGCGTTGTGCTTGGCGGTCGTTCTGGCTGCTTCCCGCTGGCTCATCTCCCGGATCAACCTGGCGTCGTAGCGTTTCCCTGCCGCCTCTTCAGCCCGGTCAAGGAAATCCTCCGGAACGAGTTTCATTGGGCCCACAACAACGGAACGACTATAGAGTTGCCGTGCGGCATGTTGCGTGAGCCGGTACAGAATCGAATCCGACATGGGGATGTCGAAGGGAAGATGCTCGACTTCCGCCAGGGGTGCCTCCAAGGTCGGCACCTGCCAACACCGGTAGGAGTGGATCCAGATTGTCGGCTTCCCACTCGCGGGCCACTCGACGGTGTAATTCCACTGCATCTGGAAGAGGTTTGACTCGTTCCAGGTGTAGGTGTAGTACCCGTTGTCGCCTTCGAAAGGTTCGCGGAAGATCTCGTGCTTCGCGATTTGCACCATACTGCCGAAGGTACCACGATGGCGGTAGCACTGCTGGCGGCTCGCTCCTACGGCACCAGCATAATCGGTGCCTGCCAAAACGCCGCTTTCTGGGCGGCGGGATCGACCACCGAGATCTGGCAGTTATAGCGGCCGGGCGGCAGCTTGGCCAGCGACAGGCTGAATTTGAGCGGCAAGGTCTTGATGCGGCTTTGCAGCAGCTCCGACACCTGCAGTGGCGGGGTTTCGAAGACTTTGGCACGGCCGCGGTAAAAGGTCACGAAGGCTACCACAGGTTCGGGCGTCGCGCCGGGTTCATAGGCTTGCAGGTAGACGTACATCTCGCGGCCGGAGCTGAATACTCTGGTCACGCTGGGGATCAGCTTCTGGCCGTCCAGGACCAGCGGGTTCATCACTTGCAACTTGTCTTTGCCGGCGGTGTAGAGGGAGTCTTTCAGGTCCACGCGCTGGCTGCTCAAGACCACCGAGCTGATGGGAATCCGCTTGTCTTCCTTGTTCAAGTTGGGAATCGCGAACTTACTCATGTAAGTGCCGATGCGGCCGGTTTCATCGTCTCGAGCCAGCACTTTGATGGTGTAAGTTCCGGGTAGCAGCGTGTAGCCGGTGTCGTACTCGATGGGACGTTTGACCAGCTCGGCGGCGGTTTCACCGCTCAACTTGATATCCACCTTGTCGCGAATGTTCTGAATGGTGGTTCCGTACTCGTCCTTGATTTCGCCGATGAAATCGATCACCGTGCGCTCGGCGCCGCCGCGGCGGGCCAGGGCCAGCTCGCTGCCGGGAATCTTCATCACCACTGGCACGTAGTATTCGGCGTGGTTGAGCTGGAAGTAATTGACCTCCATGGCGATGGTCAGGTCGGTGATAGGATCGCCGAGCATCAGCGCCTCTTCGAGCTGCCGTTCTTTGTCGGCGGGCGTGAACTTATTGAACTCCTTTCCGCCGAAGTAACCCTGACGATAGTCGAGCTTGGCGGAAGTGATTTCCTTGAGCGCGATCTTGATGCGCCGGAACTTGCCGTCCAATGCCGAGTTGGTTGTGTAATAGCCGATGATGTAATAACTGGAAAGGGCTTCCTGCGCCTCGAGGATGCCGCGGCCGAGGTCGTTGACATCGAACAACGCCTTGCCGCCGGTGTCGGAGGCCAGCGTATACATGGTGTCCTGCGAGGCTTGCAGGCTCTGGGCGTTGGCCATGGCGCCGGCGCCGGTATACATCGACATACCGCCTTGCGATCCGTGAGTGGCATCGCCCATCGGCGCCATCGCCACCAGGCCGCGCGCGTCGATGGTGAACAGCGCGACATTGGCGCGGATGGCGGCATTTGTGGTGGCGCGCAATTGGGCCTGGTTATCGACGCCATTGAGGCGGATGCCGCTGGCAAAGTAGACGAGCGCCTTCTTCTCATTCAGGTTGCCGAGCATTTTCGCGGCGGTCTGAAGGGCGGAAAGCTGGCGGTCGGTGTTGAAGACGTTGAATTCGGCATCGTCCTGGCCGAAGGCGGAGAAAGTGTCCGAAGCGATGTCGTCGCTGTCGGATTCCTGGAATCCCTCGCCTTCGCCGACGATCAGCTTCTGGATGATCTGCTGCAGCGCGTTGCGGTCAGCGGTGAAATCCTGGAGGACTTTCACCGCGCCGCCTTCGTACTCCATGAGGGCGACGAGATCGGCGGTGGTGACCTGCGAGTGCAGGAACTTCTGCGCTGCCTGGAGCGCCCGCAACTGGTCCGCCACGGGCATAGCGCTCATATCGAAATAGAGCGCCAGCAGGCGGCGGTCGCGGTAGCGGATGTCGCCAGGAGCTTCCGGCGCGATGGGCGTGCTGGTGACGGCCGGCGCGGCTTTCGGTTGGGTCAGCAGGGCCACATTTGCGGGAGGCGGTGGGGGCGCGGGCGTGTTATCGAGCTGCTGGAATTCGCAGAAGCTGATGGTTTGCGGCTGGCCGTTTTCGGTGACCACGAAATCCTTGGCGGTCAAGCCTTCGATCGGCTTGCCGTTCTTGTCTTTCACCGACACGGTTTCCACCACAAGCTGCGTAGTGGCTTGAAACTTGGCTACGGGTTCGGGCGGCTGCTGGGCAAAGGCTCCGGCGGCTAAGAGTACAAGGGCGACAAATGAGGTAGGACAGGCCATCGCTTTTTGTGGCCTGTCGCTGCGTGCCGGTGACACGCTGCGGGCCGGTGACAGGCGACGAAAACCGATCGCCGGCGCTACCACGGATTTCTTGCCGGTCATCATGTCAGAACCTCATCCTCAGGGTGACCTGCATAGAGCGCATGGCGTTGGCCGATGTGGGCAATCCAAACAGGGCGGTGTCGGTCACGGCGGTAACCCAGCTCGAATACGTCACATGGTTGAGCACGTTGGTCGCGTCGAAACGCAAGTCCGCATTCCAGCGATCGGTGACGCGGAAAGTCCGCGCCATGGATGCGTTCATGCCGAACTGCGCGGGCCCGGTGATGGAATTCCGGCCGGCGTCGCCCCACTCGCCGGCGGGCGGAGCGGTGTAAGCCGCGGGATTGAGGTTGCGGCCATCGGTCGTGCTGTACAGCGGCGCGCCGGTGTAGTCGGGCCGGATGCTTCCGGTCACGCCGGTGCCGGTGACGGTGGCCAGGTAAATGGGCGTCAGCGGCGTGCCCGTGCCAGCGGTGGGTTGCACGACGAAGGTCCAGTCTTTGAGCGCCGCGCCGCGCCAGCCGCCCACCAGCGTTCCGCCGGCCACACCCATGCCGGTGGTGTACTGCAACGTCGCGTTCACCGTGTGGCGCTGATCGAAAGTGGACAGGCCGCGCTCGCCGCTCAGGTCGAGCCAGTTCTGCGCAATGAGCGTGCCGCCTTGCCCGCGGCCGCCCAAGGTGGAATCGTCGATGGCTTTGGCAAAAGTGTATTGCACGCTGGCCATCAACCCGTTGTGCAGACGGCGCCGCAACTGCGCCTGTCCCGACTCGCGGGTGGAGTTGCCATTCGACGTCACGTAAAGGAACCCGGCCGGGCACGAAGGGCAGGGATTGTCCGCGCCCAGCGGATAAGTGTTGGGCAGGAACATTTGCATCCCACGCGTGCCCTTGATCCCGAGATAGGTGAGAGAGCCCACAAGCGATCCGGGCAAGTCGCGCTGCACGGAGAGATTCCAGTTGTGCGAATAGCCGGCGCGCAGGTTGGGATCGATGGCGAAAGTGTTTTGCGAAGGCGCATGGAAGCCGTCGGCCAGAGTCAGCGGATCGGCCGCCGTGTTGGCGACGGTGAGGCTCTTCGAGAGCGGCGCCTGCTGCCCCAGTTGCAAGGCCAGCGGCTGGTAGAACGAAGTGTTGTAGTAGATTCCGTAGCCTGCCCGCACCACCATCGAGGAGCCGAGCAGCGGGTGCCACGCGATGGCGACACGCGGCTGGAAGGCATGCCGGTCGGGCCGCAGCAACGAATCGGGGTAATGCTGGCCGGTGAGGGAGCCGACCGGATTGGAGGCCAGCACCGGCGCCACGGCCGAAAAACCACGACCGACGTCCAGGTCCACCATGCGGCCGTACTCTTCGGTGACGGGAGCGCCATACTCCCACCGCACGCCTACGTTGAGGCTAAGACCGGGGCTGACGCGCCAGTCGTCTGACACAAAG
>JBAVIH010000621.1:0-5102 GCA_049686695.1 Bryobacteraceae bacterium
ACAAGTCAAGACTTTTTGCGAACGCGAAAATAGGCGGGATTCAGGAGCCTATCTGGCTGAGAGACTCCGCCTTGCTTTCTCAGCGCCCTGACGTCTTCTGTGGAAATGGCGTTACGAGACTGCTGCCCGCCCGGTAATCCTCGCAATCTCCGCCAGGGCCAACTCGCGGGCAAGCCGGGCTTCAAGTTCGTCCACTTCCGCGCTGCGGATCGCAGCCACGGCCTCCGCGTTCTTGGCATCGGAAGTCAAACCGGCCTTCAGTTGGTCTCCGCTGATGCGGCCTCCTTCCTTCCTCAGCGCCAGAGCTTCCTGTGCCACATCCACCATCATCCGGGTCCTCTCTAGCTTGCGGTACGCTTTTTCGACATCGGCCGCGATGCGGTCCGTGATGCGGCGCACATTCTCTTCGGCTTGTGTCAACTGGGCCTCGCGCTCGCCCACCACACCTTTTCGCTTTCCCCAGTCGAACACGTTCCAGGTCATCTGCAGACCGAATGTCCCGAAGTTATGAGTGAGGAAGGGAACGCCGCTTTGATATGTCTCGCGGGCGAAGGCGCCAATATTGGGAATGTATTCGTACTGGGCCGCCATCAACGCGCTCCGCGCCTTCGAGACGGTTCCCTTCGCCGCCTGCAATTCCGGGTTGCGATCGAGCGCCGCAGTCAGGTATTGCTCGCGCGTGAGACGTTCGCCCTGCGGCGTACCGACTTCCGCCAGTTCCAACTCGGTGTCCAAGGGCAGCCCGAGCAGGTCATCCATCTCCGTATTCAGGTCCGAAACCTGGTTCTCGCCGGCCAAAAGCGATTGCCTGCACTTCAACAAGGAAGCCCGTGCGCCGATTACCGTCACTTCCAACGCATTGCCCGCACGCACGGCGTCCTCGGCTTCCCGCATCGTTTCCTGGGCCGCCACGATCTGCGCCTGCAGTGCGCCCACCTGTTTGGACGCGGCCAGCAAACCGAAATAGAGCTGGTGCACGCCGAGCACCACGTCGTCTTCCGCCTTGCGGAGTTCGGCCTCGGTAATGCGTTGATTGGCCGCCGCGACGCGCGCACCCTCGCGAACTTTGAAGAGTTGGGTCAGCGGCTGGCTTAGCGTCGTGTTGGCTAGCAGAACCACTTTCGAGCCCTGGTCGAATGTGATGGTCCCGGTGGGGAACGGTCCGATCCCCGGCAGCGTGCCCAACGCGCCGGTAGGAACGGTTACTAACTCGCGGTTCGATAGGCCCATCAGGCTCGTGTCGTTGGAAAGCTGCGGGAAGTAGTCGGCCCGCGCCGTTACTGTTTTCTGCTGGTTCTCGCGGACGTGGGCCCGTGCGATCTTGAGGGACGTATTCTGCTTCAGGGCCAGGTCGATCGCCTCGGGCAGAGTGATTCTTCGCGCGGCCGCATGGGCCGGAGCCGCGCAAAGAGCCAGCACGAGCAGGATCCCAACCACTGCCGGAGCCGGCGGCTTCGCCACGCGCGATTTCACTAGCACGTACAGCACCGGCACCACGATCAGCGTGAAGAACATGGATGAGACCAGCCCCACCGCGATCACGCTCGCCAGCGGGCCCCACAAGCTGGACCCTGAGAAGATCATCGGCGAAACGCCCACTGCCGCCGCCATGGTAGTGAGGAAAATCGGCCGCAAACGGCGCTCTCCGGCCTCCGTGGCAGCCTGCTCCAGCGTGCGCCCTTCCCGTTGCCTTTCTTTGATGTAGTCCACCAGGATGATGGCATTCCGCACCACGATTCCGCATAGACTGATCAGCCCCGTGAAGGCCGTGAACCCGAAAGGATAATGCGTTAGCACCAGCCCCAACACGGCGCCGAACAGCGTCAGTGGAATCGAGCACATCACGATCAGCGGATCGGATAATGTGCGGAACTGGACCAGCAACACCAGGAAGATCGCCACCAGGCTGACTGCCAGCGCAGCCTGCATCGACGGCATGGTTTCGCTGCTGTTGGTCCGCTCGCCGCCATATTCGGTGCGATATCCGGCCGGCAGAGCCAACGACTGGATCTTCGGATCGATGACTTTGAGGACTTCGGAGGCGTAGTGTCCGTGCCTCGGGAATGCGGCCACCGTCAGCGTCCTCACTCCGTTCCGCCGCACGATCCGGCTGGGCTGCCATCGCGGCTGGAGGTCGGCCACGGAGCGTAACGGGACGCTCGCGTGGGTGACGGGCGACGTTACATACGCGTCGCGCACATCCTCGAAAGAGCCGCGATATCGCGGGTCGAGCCGCAGCACGATATTCACACCCCGGTCTCCCTCCCAGAACGTGCTCACCGGAGCTCCGCTGAACGCCCCGGCGAGCAACTGCGAAACCAGGGCATTGCTCATGCCGAGCCGGTTGGAGACCTCGGTATTCACATCCACGTCCACCAGGTACGAATCGTTGAAGTAGTCGTCGTGCACCATCTCCGCGTAAGGCAGTTCCCGGATGACGTTCTCGACCTGCGCCCCCAGTTGCTGCAGGGTCGCGATGTCGTAACCGGAAATGCGGACCTCGACGGGCGCTTCCATAATCATTCCCTGCTGCAGTTCCTTCACGATCACCAGCGCTTCGGGCGCCGTGCGGGCCAAGCTGTCGCGCAGCTCGGCCACCAACGCCGGCGTGGCCTTTTCCGATTTCGTGTTGACGATCAGCTGTCCGTAGGCCGCATCCGGAAGCTGTGGATTCACGTTGTAGTAGAAGCGCGGAGCGCTCTGGCCCACAAAGCTGGCAAAGTGCGTGACTTGGGCGTGCGCGCGAAGATCGCCCTCGATGCGGCCCATCACTTCATTGGTGGCCTCGATGCGCGTACCCTGCGGCATCCACAGGTCGATCACGAACTGATTGCGCTCGGCTGAAGGGAAGAACTGCCGGGGAATGACCAGGAAAAGCGCTACGCCCGCGATCACCGCGACCGAGCCCAGAGCCACCGCCAGTGGCTTGCGGCGCATGAAGATTACGATGGTCCGGTTGTAGGCCGCCTGTAGCCGGTCCAGCGCGCCCGGCCGCCGTTTGGATTCCGCCGCATCGGTACCGTGCGCGTGCAGCCCCTGCCGGATGAAGAACCGGCACAGCAGCGGCGTCACCAAAATGGCGACCAGGAAGGACACGGAAAGCGCTACCGCCACCGTCACGGGCAGCGCTTGAATGAACTCTCCCACCGAGCCCGTCAGAATCAGCAACGGCAGAAACGAGGCGATGATCGTCAGCGTCGCCGTCAGAACTGGAACCAGCACCTCGCGTACGCACTGCCAGGCCGCCTCGCTCCGTGGAATGCCGCGATCCAGGCAGTCCACATAGTTGTCTGCGATGACAATGGCATCGTCCACCACAATCCCCAATACGACGATCAGAGCCGCGATCGACACCTGGTGCAACTGAACCCCAATCGTATTCAGCACGCCGAGCGATGTACAGATCGTCACCGGAATGGCCACCGCCGCAATCACCGCGACGCGCAGCGGCAGCAGAATCATCGTCACCAGAATCACCGCGCCGATGGCAAGCAGAAACTCGTGCCCCAGGCTCGCCATGCGCTCTTTCACCACCGCCGGCTGATTGGCCACCAGGTCGAGATGGATGTCCGGGGGCAGAATCGTCCGCAGCTTGTCGAAGGTCTCGCCGAGTTCATCGCCAAGCTGCACGACGTTCTTGCCCTTCTGCATTTCGATGGACAGCAGAACGCTTGGCTCGCCGTCGTAGCGGACGACGAAGGTGGGATCCTGATAGCGCCGCTCCACATCGGCGAAGTCGCGAATGTAAACCGGCTGCCCGGTCCGCGAAACGTCAACCAGCACGCTGCGGATCTGGTCTTCGGTAGTGAATAGTCCGGTTGTGCGCAGGGGCACCTTGGCCGTCTCGGCGTCCAGGCTTCCGGAACTCTGGATGATGTTGCGCTGCTGCAGAGCCTGAATGACGCGCAGAGGATCGGCGAAATACTGCGACACCCGATCCAGACTGCTGGTGATTCGGATCTCCTCGGTCTGCTCGCCATAGGTGGCTAGCTTGCCCACATCACGCACGGCGCGCAGCTCGTCCTTGATGCGGTCCGCGTAGTCATGGAGCTCGCGATAGCCGTAACGCCGGCCGTGGATGGCGACCAGCATCGCCACCGTGTCGCCGAAGTCGGAGTTGACCAGCGGCCCGATGACGCCTTTCGGCAGTTCCATCGCGCTGGTCTCGTTCATTTCATGGCGCAGCCTATCCCAGAAAGCCGGGGCATCCTTTACGTTGTCCTCCAGCCGGACGACGATGAATACCAGCCCCGGCCGGCTGGTCGAATACGTCTTCTGCTTGCGTACTTCCGGGAACTTGAAGATGTGTTCTTCCAGCTTTTGGGTAACCTGTTTCTCCACCTGTTCGGAAGTGGCGCCGGGGTAAGCCGCCAACACCATTCCCTCCCGGATGGTGATGCTGGGGTCTTCCGTCCGCGGCATCGTCAACAGAGCGTGCACTCCGACGCCGACCGCCATCGCCGTCAGAATCGCGGTAACTACGGGGTAACGCAGCGAGGCCTTCACCGGATTCATGGCTTACCTCGCCTCCGGCCCGCGCGGCAGCGCTCCGGGCGCCGCGTGCTTCACCACGGTGACCGCGGATCCATCCCGCAGCTTGCTCTGTCCCGCCAGTACCACCCACTCCGTCGCGGAGAGTCCATTCCTGATCTCCACCTCCGTGCCATAGACCGTGCCCACTTCCACGCGCCTGGAGTAAACGCGTCCCTGGTCCGGGAAGTAAACGAATACCGTGGTGGCCCCTTGCGGGTCGTGAACGATCGCATCGCCCGGCAATGTCATCAAGTCGAGTTGGCGGTCGCCGCGGATCTGCGCTTCGGCGATCATGCCAAGTCGCAGCGCGTATTTCGGGTTGGGCACGGCGATGCGAACCATGTAGGTCCGGGTGCTCGGGTCCGCTGCCACGTTGATCACGCGCACTATCCCCTGGAATGCGTCGCCAGGCAGCGCCGGGATCTGAAGCGTCGCCGTCTGCCCCGTGCGCACCAGGTGAATATCGGTTTCCGGAACCCCGACGCTGATCTCCACGGGATCCAGTTGCACGATCTGGAACACCGGCCGCCCGGCACTCGCCATGTCGCCGATTTCGATGGAGCGGTTCG
>JBAVIH010000622.1:0-1578 GCA_049686695.1 Bryobacteraceae bacterium
GCAATCGCGGAATTCTATGCATGTGACGACTCGAAGGAGACGTTTGTGAAGGACTTCGTGGCTGCGTGGAACAAGGTGATGAACCTGGATCGGTACGACCTTGCCTGAACTCGGCCGAAAACGGAGCCGTCGACTTGTGTTCGCGTCAATTCTGCTCGCATCCACGTCGCTCCTGTTCGTGTTCGCACAGGCCACGCATCCGGCGGCGCTCGTAGAGGTGCGTACAGAGGACTCCGCCCTGCTCCCAATCCCCGGAGCAGTGCTCTACAACAATGTCTACGGCAAGAACGACATCGCGAACTACAAGCAGTCCGTCTTTCATGGTAAGGACGACACAGGCTGGGACTGGGACTGGCCAGAGAGCGGCGGATCGGTGCTGAAGAACTACCCCGAAGTGCTTGTGGGTCGATCACCGTGGAGTGATGCCGGCGGGCCCGCTGGCGCTGCCGGATTGAGTGCTGGGGACCAACTGCCTCGTCGGCTGGCCGAAACGCGCCAGACGATCGATTTCGACTTCTCCACCGTCGCCAGCGGGCTCTGGCTCGGGAGTTTCGACTTCTGGATCACCAGTTCCGACCGTCCGACGACGAAGGACATCGTCAGCAACCTGACGATCTGGACCATGAATCACGGGGTGAAGAACACGTACAAAGGCCGCCACATGACATTGAAGATCGGCGGGCGCACCTACGAGGCCATTTTCGAGACACCCAAGGAGCAGCCGGACAAGCCGTGGAAGACGCTCTGCCTGGTGGACGCCGAGCCTCGCAACAAGGGTAGCCTTGAGTTGGGTCCCCTGGTCGAGGTCCTGATCGCTCACGGGCTGGCGAAGCCAACTGACTTCCTCGCGACTGCCGAGTTGGGCAGCGAGGTGGCGTACGGGAAAGGCCGCACGACCCTTCGGACCTTCAGGCTGCGGTAATGCTTATATTGCTGACTGGCCACTGATCTGCTGCGGGCCTGGATGCCTTCTCCTTTGAGAAACCATATCGGAAGGGGAAGTGCTTATCGCTCACCAGCAGGCGCTCTCCCGCGAGGTGCTGGACGATGAGCGCGGACATGTCCGCCTTCCTAGAGCTTCCTGAGTTCATCCCCATTCATCGATTCCATCGCGAGTTTCCAGAGTGGGTAGTTCTTTCTCGTCGACGTAGTAGCTCATGCCTGTTCCCATTGCGCGTTCGAGCGGCCGCCACTTACCGAGCTTACCTCGCCTGCCGCTTTGGTGGCGAGACCGTCACCCTTGGGCGTACATCGCCTTCAGGGTCCGTTACGCGCGGGCGCTTCGTGACCCTGCCGTGACGCCAGTCGGAAAACCGGATGCGGGAAAGCTTTCCGTCTGGTTTGATGTGCGCGGATGGGTGTTTCTTCAAATATTGCGCAGGACACAAGACACCGGCGGTAGAGTCGAGGATGGGCGCGGGTGCCGACGCGGAGCGTCGGCCCGTTTAGAGCGTGTAAATTAAACTGTGTAAACGGCCATCGGATAGAGCAGACTAGGAGAACCGATGGCAACCGACCTGATCGACACGAAGCTGATCGACACCCTGCTGACGGGCTACAAGAAGCCGGAAGACATCA
>JBAVIH010000623.1:0-33399 GCA_049686695.1 Bryobacteraceae bacterium
GGGCCACCAGCCGGTCTCGCTCGACCTGGGTCATCAGTAGTTGTCCTTTGTCCACCCTCCAGGCTGGACCCTGTCAATAGGACATTTCTACTTTGCCCAAATAGGACATTCTCACTTTGCCGCGACAGGGTTCAGGGAGTAACGGGCAATCGCCGCCGGAGGGGTGTAACCTGAAAGCAAGAGAGCGTCCCGTGAAACGCGCGTGGGTTATCATCGCGGCCGGAGTAGTGCTGGCTTGCGCCGCGGCGGCGCAGGACCACCAAGCCCGCACCAACGGCGACGATGGCAATCCCGGCAGGGGCGTCAATGTCTACTCTCTCCCGCGGGAAATCGAGCTGGGCCGGCAGATGGCGGTCGAGGTCGAGCGGCAGGCGCGGATGCTCGACGATCCGGTGGTGGCGGAATACGTGAACCGCCTGTCGCAGAACCTGGTCCGCAACTCGGACGCGCGGGTTCCGTTCACGGTCAAAGTGATCGATTCGAGCGAGGTGAACGCCTTCGCGCTGCCGGGAGGTTTTCTGTTCGTTAACGCCGGTCTGGTCCTGAGCACCGAAACCGAGGCCGAACTCGCCGGGGTGCTGGCGCATGAGATCGCTCACGTGGCCGCCCGCCATGGCACCAAGCAGGCCACCCGCCAGGAGATCGTCAACTATCTCAGCATGCCCCTGGTGCTTGCCGGCGGATGGCTGGGCTATGCCGTTCGCCAGTTAGCCGGTCTGGCGGTACCGATGGGATTCTTCGAGTTTACGCGCGGCATGGAGAAGCAGGCGGATGAGCTCGGCCTGGAGTATCTCTACCGGTCCGGTTACGATCCGCTGGCGTTCGTCGACTTTTTCGAGCGCATCGAGACGCTGGAGAAAACCAAGCCCAGCCTGGTGGCCCGCGTGTTTTCGACGCATCCCATGACCGCCGGCCGCATCAAGGCCGCGCAGAAACTGATTCAACGCCGGCTGGAGCCGCGTCCCGAGTACGTGGTGAACACCTCCGAATTCGACAACATCCGCGCCCGCCTGGCCAGGCTCGAAGATCTTGAAATACCCAGGGGGCACGGAGACGGCCCCGTGCTGCACCGGCGCCTCGGCAACACTTCGACGACGATCGACGCCACGCCCGACGACACCGCGCCCAGACCGCCGAAGAACGGCAAGTGACGGGGGAAATTCGATCATTGTCGCAGTCGATCGGAAGTAAGGCAATCGGCGTTCGCCTGGGCTCGCCAGGGCTGGCGAAGACCGGCGGCGCTACTCGATCCAGCCGCCGCCCAGCACCAGGTCGCCGTCATAGAAAACGGCCGCCTGGCCGGGAGTTACGGCGCGTTGCGGCTCGGCGAACTCGACCTCGACGCGTCCCGGCTCGGCCGTTGGATGAAGCGTCGCCGCCGCGGCCTGGTGCTTGTTGCGAATCTTGACCGACGCCGCCACCGGCCCCTCCGGCGCGGCAATCGAAACCCAATTCACCTCGCGCGCGAAAAAACTCCCGCGCCATAGCTCGTCATCGCCTCCCACCGTGACCCGTTGCGTGGATGGGTCCGTGCGAATCACGTAGAGCGGCTCGCCGGTCGCGATGCCGAGGCCCCGCCGCTGGCCCACCGTGAAATGGTGCACGCCCTGGTGCTCGCCCAGCTCGCGGCCGTCGCTCGCCACGATCTGGCCGCGCGTGGGCGGCGCCTCCACGCCGGTTTCCTTCAAATACGCGCTCAGGAACGCCGCGTAGTCGCCGTTGGGAACGAAACAGATTTCCTGGCTGTCGCCCTTTTCGGCCACCGCCAGGCTGAAGCCGCGTGCCAGTTCGCGCACCGCGGGCTTGGCCATCTCACCCAGCGGAAACAGCGTGCGCGCGAGCTGCGGCTGGGTGAGGCCGAACAGAAAATAGGTTTGATCCTTGGCCGGATCCACCGCGCGCAGCAACTGGTGGCGGCCGCTCGATGCGTCGTGGCGGACGCGCGCATAGTGACCGGTGGCCACCTGCCAGGCCCCCACCGCATCGGCCATCTCGAGAAAACGGTCGAACTTGATATAGTTATTGCACAGCGTGCAGGGGATGGGCGTGCGGCCGGCCAGGTACTCGGCCACGAACGGCTTCACCACGCGCGCCTCGAACTCCGCCTCGAAGTTGACCACGTAGTAGGGGATGCCGATCTGCTCCGCCACGCGGCGGGCATCGTAGACATCGTCTATCGAGCAGCAGCGGCCAGTCGGTCCGCTGGGCGCCAGGCCGGGCAGCCGCCGCTGGTTCCAGAGCTGCATGGTCAGCCCCACCACGCGCTTCCCCTGGCGGACCAGCAGGGCGGCCACCGTGGAACTGTCCACGCCGCCCGACATCGCCACCGCAATCGGCCCGTCGTTGGATCGAAGCTCAGGCATGGACCGAAATGCGGCGCAGGTGCGCCACCGAGGCTTCCAGCGCCTCCGCCAAGCCATCCACCTCGGCGGCGGTGTTGCCGCGGCCCAGCGAAAAACGCATGCTTGATCGGGCGCGCTCCGCGTCGAGGCCGATGGCGGTGAGCACGTGCGATGGCGCGATGGCGCCGCTCGAGCAGGCCGCGCCGGTGGAAACCGCGAAGCCGCGCAAATCGAGCGCGATCACCAGCGCTTCCCCATCCACGCCGTCGAACTGGAGGTTGCTCGTGTTGGGCGTGCGGTTCCAGCGCGCGCCGTTGATCCGAACGCCGGAGATGCGTCCCAGCACCGCGTTTTCGAAGCGGTCGCGCAGCCCGGCCAGGCGCTCGGAATCGGCTGCCAGGTTGCGGCCCGCCAGTTCGGCCGCGGCGCCGAAAGCCACCGCTCCCGGCACGTTCTCGGTGCCCGGCCGCCGGTCCCGCTCCTGGTGCCCGCCGAACGCGACCGGCGCCAGGCGGGTTCCCTTGCGCACGTACAAAGCGCCCACGCCCTTGGGCGCGTATAACTTGTGGCCGCTCATGCTGTACAAATCGGCGCCCAGCGCGGTCACGTCCACCGGGATCTTGCCCAGCGCCTGCACCCCGTCCACGTGCAGCGGAACCGCGGCCTGGCGGGCGATGCGGCCGATCTCGACGATCGGCTGGATAGTGCCCAGCTCGTTGTTGGCGTGCATCAACGAAATCAGCACGGTCCCGGGCCGCAGCGCGGCGCGCACGTCGTCCGGGTTCACCACCCCCGCCGAGCCCACCCTCACCCGGGTGACCGCGACGCCTTCCCGCTCCAACTGCGCGCACGCGCTCAGCACGGCCGGATGCTCGATGGCGCTGGTGATGACGTGCCTGGCCGCGCCGGCCGCCGCGCGCACCGCTCCCAGCACCGCAAGATTATCGGCTTCGGTGCCGCCGCAGGTGAACACCACTTCGTTCGAATCGGCGTGGATCAGCGCCGCCACCTGGCGCCGCGCCGCCTCCAGCCGCCGTTTCGCCGCCTGCCCGAAATGGTGGATGCTCGAGGCGTTACCATACACTTGATCGAGACACGAAACCAGCGCTTCCAGAACCTCGGGCGCGACGGGGGTGGTGGCGTTGTAATCGAAATACGAGTGCTGCACTTGGTTTTATTTTAGCAATGCGTAAACCGATCGTTACCCTGACCACGGATTTCGGTCTCCGGGATCACTACGTGGGCGCCATGAAGGGCGTCATCCTGGGCATTTGCCCGCAGGCGCAAATCGTCGATATCAGCCACGAAGTGACGCCTTTTCAGATCTCCGAAGGCGCCTTCCTGCTGGCCCAGGCGTGTTCCTGTTTCCCGCCCAGGACCGTCCATGTGGCGGTGGTGGATCCGGGCGTGGGCACCGCCCGGCGGCCGATTCTGGTGGAAGCCGCCGGGCAGTATTTCGTGGCGCCGGATAACGGGGTATTGGCGATGATCTACGCCGCGCAGCCGCACAAGGTGCGGGCCGTCTCGAATCAGCGCTATTTCCGCCAGCCGGTAAGCCGCACCTTCCACGGCCGCGATATCTTCGCCCCGGTGGCGGCGCACCTGGCGGCCGGCCTGGCCGCGCCGCGGCTCGGCAAGCGGATCCACGACTACCTGCGTCCCGCCTTTCTCAAGCCGCAGCGCACCGGCAAGCGCACCTGGACCGGGCAGATTCTACACATCGACCGCTTCGGTAACCTGGTGACCAATTTCCACTCCGGCGATTTTCCGGATCTGGAGACGCGTAACGTCAGCTTGACGATTGGCCCTCAACGGGTTAGCGTGGTGGCTCGCAACTACGCGGAGTGCGGGTCCGGCGAGCTGTTCCTGATCGTGGGCAGCTCCGGGTATGTGGAGGTTTCCGTCGGTCAGGCGTCCGCCGCCCGTGCCATCGGCTGCGAAACCGGGGCGCCGGCCGAGCTAATGGTATGGTGATTGCTAGCCGATCCTTATGCAATACGCAGTTTGCGGTAACCGGCCGGGCAGCCCGTCGCGTCTAAGGGGGTGTCTGCGTCTCAGAGCCGTTCTTGATCTGCTAACCAACGAGTACTGTCTATGATTAAGCTACAACATTGTCTCGCCTTTTGGGCCATCCTGGGAGCCGCATCGCCCGCGCTATTCGCGCAGCCGGACCGCATCGCCGCGCGCATCGATAACAGCCAGTCCGTGGTGTTGACCGGGCGCGTGCATCGGTTGGCCAATGCGAAAAATGACGCCGGGCCGGTGGAGGGCAGCTTCGGCATCTCCGGGATGACCCTGGAACTGAAACCTTCCGCGACGCAGCAGGCGGACCTGAACCAGTTGCTGCTGGCGCAGCAGGATCCCCAGTCGCCGAGTTTTCGCCAGTGGCTCACCCCGGAGCAGTACGCCGACCGCTTCGGGACCAGCGCCGGCGATCTGGCGAAGATCACGGCGTGGCTCGAATCGCAGGGCTTTTCGGTCAGCTACGTGGCACGCTCCCGCAACTTCGTCCTGTTCGGTGGCACGGCACAGCAGGTGGCCGGTGCGTTCCGCACCCAGATTCACCGCTACAACGTGGACGGAGCGACGCACTACGCCAACGCGACCGACCCTTCCATTCCGGCGGCGCTGGCGGGTCTGGTGTCCGGAATTCGCGGGCTCCACAACTTCCGGCTCAAGCCAGGTCTCAAGAGGGCGAAGCCTCAAGCGACCGTGGATGGCATGACGGTGATCGGGCCCGCCGATTTTGCCGCCATCTATGACGTGGCGCCACTGTACACCGAGAGCGTCAATGGCAAACCCATCAATGGCGCCGGCCAGTCGATCGTGATCGTAGGACAATCGGAGATTCTGAAGTCCGACATCAGCAGCTTTCGCACCCACTTCGGTTTGGGCGCACTGAACTTGACGCTGAAGGTGGTGCCCTTTAGCTCGGAGTACCCCAACGGCGGGAGTCCCGGGTTTTCGCCGGGGGACGAGTTGGAGTCCGACCTGGACATCGAATGGTCGGGGGCGGTGGCGCCCGATGCGAATATTATTTTCGTGTATTCGGGTGACGTGTTCACGTCCTCCCAATATGCCATCGCGGAAAACCTCGCGCCGGTGCTGAGCATGAGCTATGGCGGCTGCGAGCAGGCTGATTTTGCCGATCTGGATACGATGCGCGGCAATGTGCAGCAGGCTGTCGCGGAAGGTGTGACGATGCTGGCGGCCGCGGGCGACACCGCCGCAGCCGATTGCGACTCGGGCGATACCGTGGCTCAGGCTGGACTGGCGGTGGATGCGCCAGGTTCTATTCCCGAAGTGGTTTCGATGGGCGGCACGGAATTCACTGGCGACGAAGGACCCGGCATCTACTGGCGGAATGGCGTGGCTATCGGCTACATCCCCGAAGCGGTGTGGAACGAAACGGCGGTATCGGTCGCGGCGGGCGGCGGCCTGCTGGGCGGCGGCGGCGGCGCCAGCATTTACTTCACGCAACCCCCATGGCAGAACGGTATCGCTCCCAATGACGGAATGCGGCACGTGCCCGACCTGTCGTCCGCCGCCGCCGTTTATCACGATCCATTCTACGTTTACTCGAGCGACTCCACCTATGGGCCGGCGGGCGTGCAGCCGCTGGGCGGCACATCGTGCGCCGCGCCCAGCATGGCCGGCATCGTGGCGCTGCTCAATCAGTACCTGGTATCGAGCGGAGCCATCAAACAGCCCGGCTTGGGCAACATCAATCCCACCCTGTACAAGCTGGCGCAAACCCATTCCAGCGCGTTCCACGATATCGTGAAGGGCAACAATATCGTGCCCTGCGTCAGCGGCACGCCCAGTTGCGTCAATGGCTCTTTCGGCTGGTCCGCCGGTCCCGCCTACGATTCGGCCAGTGGGCTGGGCTCGGTGGATGCTTATAGCCTGGTTCACGCGTGGAACACGGCGCTGGCTTCCCAGGCCGTGGTGGTTCCTTCCCTCGACCAGAACCCGGTGTACGAGACCTCCGACAACCTGTGGACCTTCAACCTGACCCTGACCGAGGAAGCCGGCATCGGCGCCACGCTCACCGGGCTCACCATCAACGGCATCGTCTTCACGCCGTCGCAGATACAGTCCTTGTTCGGCGCCGCGGCAATTCCCGCGAGCGGCTCGATTTCGGCTTCCTATAGCCTGCGCGGTCTGGACGTGTCCAGCGGGCAGGCCAGTGTCGTCTTCGCGTTCTCGGGCGTGGATGCGAACGGCAACTCGTGGAGCAACACGATGACCGTTCCGTTCGCGGGTCCCCAGCCCTCCACCCTGTTGGCGATCGGCGGCATCAGCAACGCGGCCAACGGACAGGTGGCATTCGCTCCGGGTATGATCGCCAGCGTATACGGCACCGGACTGGGCAGTTCCGTGCAAGTGGCGGCAGCCGCCACCATCAGTTCCCTGCCGGATTACCTGGCCGGATTCGAAGCTCTCGTCTACAACACGTTCGGGCAACAGGCATACCCGTTGCCATTGTTCTACGTCTCGCCCAACCAGGTGAACCTGCAGCTTCCTTACGAGCTCGATCCCGGTCCGGCGGAGATGGTGGTATACACTTCCTGGAACGCGAGCGGCATGACGTACGACTTCACCGTCGCCGCCGCCGCACCGGGCATTTTTTCCTATGCCGATAGCGGCGCCAACAGCAGCCCGATCGGCTCCGGTTCGGCCCGCGCCGGGGACGAAATCGCGATCTACGTCACGGGCATGGGCCAGGTGAACCCGCTCCCGGGTAACAGCTACTCGCCCGATGGCGTAGCGCCGTCGCTCGACACGGTTCCCGTCCCGACCCAGCCCGTGGCGATCACCGTGGGCGGCGTCGAAGCAGTCAAGCCGTTCGCCTATATTGGCATACCGAGCTGGTCGGTGGGAGTGACGCAGATCAACTTCAACATTCCCAGCGGCGTGGCGACCGGGCCGCAGCCGGTGGTGGTGTTCGTCGGCGGCGTTCCCAGCCTGCCGGCGAATATCACGATTTCGCAGTAGGACAAACCATCGCCTTGCGTGGTCTGTCATGGCTCGCCAAAGCGCGAACCTGGCAGGCCACGAATACCGATCGTCCGTTCCGTCTCTTGCCGTTGACAGCCGACAAAAACCGATCGCCTGTCCCACAGCCCGGCGGGCGCCGTACGCTATCATAGGGAAAATCCCTATGATCCAAGACGTAATCGCAGAGGGTCTCACCTTCGACGATGTTCTGCTCGAACCGGCCCGCAGCGAAGTGTTGCCGTCCGAAGCCGACACGCGAACCCAACTGACGCGCGAGATCGGCCTGAACATTCCGATCGTTTCGGCAGCCATGGATACGGTGACCGAATCGCACCTGGCGATCGCGCTGGCGCAGCAGGGCGGCATCGGCATCATCCACCGCAACATGCCCATCGAGAGGCAGGCCGAAGAGGTGGACCGGGTAAAACGCAGCGAAAGCGGCATGATCGTGGACCCCATCACCGTGGATCCCGAGCAATCCATCGCCGACGCGCGGGCGCTGATGGCGCGCTACCGCATCTCCGGCGTGCCGGTGACCAAAGCGGGCAAGCTGGTCGGCATCCTGACCAATCGCGACCTGCGCTTCGAGACGCGCTCCGACATCCCCATCTCCGAGGTGATGACCAAGGACAACCTGGTGACCGTGGCGGTGGGCACCACCCTCGAACAGGCCGAGGCCATCCTGCACCAGCATCGGGTGGAAAAGCTGCTGGTGGTGGACGACCACTACTACCTCAAGGGCCTGATCACGGTCAAGGACATTCAGAAGAAACTGAAATATCCCAACGCCGCCAAGGACAGCCAGGGCCGCCTGCGGGTGGGCGCGGCGATCGGCGCCACCGGCGATTTCATGGAGCGCGCGCTCGAGCTGGTGGCGCGCAAGGTGGACGTGCTGGCCATCGATACGGCGCACGGCCACACTACGCGCGTGATGGCGGCGGTGAAAGCCATCAAGAGCAGGCAGCCCGGCGTGCAACTGCTCACCGGCAACGTGGCCACCTTCGAAGGCGCGCGGGAGCTGGTCTCGCTCGGCGTGGACGGCATCAAGGTGGGGATCGGGCCGGGCTCCATCTGCACCACGCGGGTGGTCTCCGGCGCCGGCGTGCCGCAGATCACGGCGATTCTCGAATGCGCGCGGGCCGTGCGCGGCACCGGCGTGCCGCTGGTGGCCGATGGGGGCGTCAAGTACTCCGGCGACGTGACCAAGGCGATTGCCGCCGGCGCCGACACCGTGATGATCGGCAGCCTGCTGGCCGGCACCGACGAAAGCCCCGGCGAAACCATTCTTTACCAGGGCCGCACCTTCAAGACCTATCGCGGGATGGGCTCGCTGGGCGCCATGTCGCAGGGGCAGGCCAACCGCTACGAGCAGGACCCCGGTTCCAAGCTGGTGCCCGAGGGCATCGAAGGCCGGGTGGCTTCCAAGGGACCGCTGGCCGACCTGGTCTACCAGCTCGTCGGCGGCCTGCGCGCCGGCATGGGATACTGCGGCGTGCGCAGCCTGGCCGAGTTGCAGAACAAGGCCCGCTTCCTGCGCATCTCGCCCGCCGGCTTGCGCGAGAGCCACGTGCACGACGTCATCATTACCAAGGAAGCGCCCAACTACCGCGCGGAATAATTCGCGAAATCGGCGAGCACTGCGCCGTGGCTATCACCCCGCTCGGAGCTCGCTCAGCAGTTTGGGGTGCCGGTCGAGTACCGTGAGAAGCTTCACCAGCGCGAGCGGTGGCTTCGTCTTGCCGTTCTCGTAGCGCGAGAAAGCATTGGGTCCGCCGCCAAAGATCGCGGCCGCCTGCCGCTGGTCAAGCGCGAGCTTCTTGCGGACACGAGCGATGAAGGCCGGATCGACAATGCAGGCGTTGACCTGCTTGTTGAACTCCAGCATCGCCGCGCTGACCCGTTTCGATTCCGCCGCGGCGAGAACGCTTTCCCCGCATGCAGGACAGAAATCCCCGCGCACGGCCGGAATCGTGGTCGATTCGCCCTTGTAGGTGTACGGGATATCGCGTGTGTCGCGCACCAGCTTCCTCTCGCCGCAGGATGGGCATTTCATGGCGTGGCTCCTTTCTTCATAGCTCCTTGAAGGACACGATCAGCACGTCGTCGATGACCGTGAGCTTTAGATACACCTCGCCAGCCTGCGTTTTCGGCCGATACACGTCCTGCCAGATCCGGTGATCGGTGTGCGTGGTCATGCTCTTGTGGAAGTCCCTCGGCGCGAGCGCCGCGACGACGCCGACGATCTCCTCGAAACCGAACCCCAAGGCTGCGCCGCCGGCGAGGGCCGAAACGGTGGTGCGGACCTTGCCCGCCGCGATCATAGCCTTGACGACCGCCAGCTTACAGTGCGGCGTTCGTTTCTCCACAAGACTAGATTAACCTAGTTGGTTATCTCTTGGCAAGTTGGTGAATGCCGCGTGCCGCCCGCCGCCGGCATGTTGGCTACGAAATCAAACCCGTGGCAGGGTGGTATTTCCATTTTCCTGAAAGGACGGCGCACCGCTTCCGTCATCATCACCAAGGAAGCGCCCAACTACCGCGCCGAATAATCGGTGAAATCGGCCAATACCGCGCAGACTGCGCTATCATTCGCACGTGGGCAGGAAGGTGGAAACACGTAGTCTCTCACGGGTTTTTATGCGGCGAGGGTCTCACACAGTTTCGGAGTTTCGTAGCCTGTCCCCGCATCTCCTTCCCGCATCTCCCCCACCGCGTTCCCACGGCGGCCGTGTTCTGCCTCCACCTTCACCGACTCCGAGCCTCGGAGGCACCTTGACGGTCACGCTGATCTCAGTCGGCGCGAACAAAATAAACGTGATTAAGGCCGTACGCGAAGTGACTGGCTTCGGCTTGAAGGAAGCCAAGGACCTGGTGGACAGTACGCCACAGCCGATCAAGCGGGGCGTCAACCCGCAGGAGGCTCAGTTCATTCGCCAGAAGTTCATCGACGCCGGTGCAACGGTGCAAATCGGATAGTTACAAAAAAACCATGACAGCAGGCCACGCTCCTGAGACGACGGCCCACGTCCTCCGTCATCATCGCCGCGCAAGCGCCCAACTACCGCGCCGAATAATCCTTGAAATCGGCCAGCACCGATTTTTCCATTTGCCGCGCCGCCTTAAGCAGCCACCCCTTCGGTCGTTTCCCGAGATCCGCCAGAATCGCGCGCGCCCGCAGCGTGCCCAGGTGGATGTTGGCGGTTTCCCAGCCCATGGCTTCGAGCAGGCGCAGGGTGTCGTGCTCGGCTGGCAGCGAGGACAACTCGATGCGCGAGCAGTCCGGCGCCAGGCGGCGCACGATCCACCGCTTTTGCAGGCGCACGAACGGGTCCGGGCAGCGTACCGAGCGATTCAGGATTTCCTGGTAGTGGATGGGCGCCGTGCCTTTGCCCGCGGCCGCCCACACGCAAGCCGAGGGCGCCAGCGCCTTGGCCTCCCGCGCCACCGATCCGCCGCGCCATTGCGCGACCGCCACGTAGCGCTCGCGGCCCAGGCTGCCCAGCCCGGCCACCCGGTGCGAAATGCGCCATTCCAGACGCCGCTCCGGCATCATTCGCTCAACCGCCTTGATGGCGCCGGCGGGCGGCTTCTGTTTCAACTCGCCGAGGCCGAGCAGTTTTTCCCAGAACGCCTCCACGTCGTGCAGCCGGCTGGTGGCCATGTGGCGCAGCGCGGTATGATGCTCGGCCAGGGCGAACGGCTGCCCTCCCGCCGCCACCGCCTCCGCATATCCCTTGACGATGGCGCCGATGCCTTGCTTGGGATCGCAACCCATCTTCGCCAGCAGCGCGCTGGTCGAGAGGCGCACCAGGTCGTGCGTGTAGGGAAGCGTCCAGGCTTCGTCGAAATCGTTGATGCCCCAGATGAGGCGGCCTTCCACGTCGCGCCACGTCCCGAAGTTCTCCACGTGCAGATCGCCTACCGCCAGCGCCTTGGGCGCTCGCGCCAGGTCGCCGCAGACCTCCGGGAAGGTCTGCGCCCAGCGATAGTAAGTGGCGCGCAGAAACGGGAACGGCTGGGAGCGCATTGCGCGGTGCTTGAGATCGAGATCCTCGGGGATGATGGTCAGATGCCGGCCCAGCCAGGTTTCGTAACGCTCGGTAGCTTTGCGGATGTTCATAGCGGTTCCTTATAAACTATCACTCCAAGCCGCCGCGCGCCGCCGGTGCTACCCTTGAGCCATGCCCCGTGAAATCGGACCCGGGCGGCGCCTTGTTTCGCCTGCCGCCCTCATCGCCGCCGGTGTCGTCCTGGTGGCGCTCTTGCTGGGCGCGCGCACCGTCGCGTCTTACGCTATCGAGATCGCATGGTGGAAGGAACTCGGCCAATTCCACACCTGGCTGAGCATGCTCCTTTACAGCGTGGCGCCGGTGGCGGCGGCCACCGCGCTCGCCTTCTTCGCTCTCTGGATCGCCCACGCCCGCGCCCTGAAATTCGCCGGCACCCGCCTCGGCGAACACCCGCTCTATGCCCGCCTGACTACCCTCGCCGCGCTGGCGCTGGGCTATCTCATCGCGGCTTCCGCCATCGATACGTGGACCGTCATCCGCTTCGCCGGCTCGCGCGGTCTGGCGGCGCCGGCCAGCGCGTGGCACGATGCCGTTTTCTCGCGGCCGCTCTCCTTTTATCTCTTCGACCTGCCGTTCTACGACCTGCTGCGCGGTTATGTGCTGGCGGTGGTGATCCTTTCGATCCTGGTTTACTGGATCGCCGCCCGCGGCTGGCAGTTGCGCCACCGCTTCCCGGAAATGGTCAACGCCCGCGAGATGGATGCCAGCGTCTTCCGGCTGGAAGGCGGCCTGGAGTCGCGCTTCCTGCGCGGCGCCGCTGTGACGCTGTTGCTGGCCATGGTAGTGAAGTTTTACCTCGGCCGCTACGAAATGGTGTACAACCTGCACGGCTCGTTCATGGTCGGCATCGATTGGGTGGACCTGAACGTCGGTCTCCCCATGCAGTGGCTGCTCATCGTAGCCGCGCTCGCCGCCGCGGTGCTGGTGTGGCTGGGACGCTGGATGAAGGCTGTATTCATGGCCATCGCGCTGGTGCTGGCGTTCGCCGTCCCGCGCATCGTGAGCGCCGTTTACGTGGCGCCCAACGAGATTTCGCTCGAGCGGCCCTACATCCAGACCCACATCCACGCCACGCGGAGCGCCTACGACCTGGATACGAACGTGCGCGAAGTGGAGTTCCACGCGCAGCCCGAAGCCCCCATCGACATCGCGCACAATCAGGCCACGCTCGACAATGTGCGGCTGTGGGACGTGCACGCGTTTCACGACACGGTGACGCAGATCCAGGCGCTGCGCCCCTATTACGTTTTCAAAGATACCGACGTCGACCGCTACACCATCGACGGCCATTACCGCCAGGTGTTTGTGTCGCCGCGCGAGCTCGACGTCAACCAGTTGCCCAACGTACACCAGAGCTGGATCAATCCGGAAATCATTTACACCCACGGCTACGGCCTGGTGATGGCCCCGGTCGCCCAGATCACGCCCGACGGCATGCCGGTGCTGCTGATTCAGGATGCGCCGCCGCGTACCGCGACTCCCGGCTTGAAGATAACGCGGCCGGAGATCTACTACGGCGAAGTCACTCACGAGCCTGTGTTCGTCAACACCGCGCAGGAGGAATTCAACTATCCTTCCGGCGCCGACAACGTGCGCAGCCACTACGAAGGCAAGGGCGGTTTCCCCATTTCGTCGTTCTGGATGCGGCTCTCCGCGGCGCTGGTGGAAGGCGAGCCCAACATTCTGCTGACCGACTACCTCACTGCCAACAGCCGCATGATGATCCAGCGCAAAGTGCGCGACCGGCTCCACGAGCTGGCCGGATTCCTGGAGTGGGACTCCGATCCGTACCTGGTGATCACGGATACCGGGCGCCTGGTGTGGATCGTGGACGGCTACACCACCTCCGACGCGCACCCGTACTCGCGCGCCGTGGAAGCCGGCGACATCGGCGAAGTCAACTACATCCGCAACGCCGTGAAAGCCACGGTGGACGCCTACGACGGCGAAACGCACCTGTACATCTTCGCTCCCGGCGACCCTATCATCGGCTCCTACCAGCACCTTTTCCCCGACCTCTTCCTGCCCGCCTCCGCCATGCCGGCCGATCTGCGCGCCCACGCCCGCTATCCGGAAACGCTCTTCAAGGTGCAGGCGGAAATTTACCGCACCTACCACATGCTCGATCCGCAGTCGTTCTATAACAAGGAGGATCTGTGGGACCTGGCGCGGCGCGTCACCGGCCAGGCCGAGGGCGCGGCTGCGGTTTCGCCCACCTACGTGGTGGCCTCGCTGCCGGGCGAAACCAAGGCGGAGTTTCTGCTGCTGACGCCGTTCACGCCGCGCAACAAGGACAACATGATCGGCCTGATGGTGGCGCGCTGCGACGGCCCCAACCTGGGCAACATGGTGGTGCTGCTGCTCTCCAAGCAGAAGCTGATCTACGGGCCGATGCAGATCGACTCGCGCATCAACTCGGATGGGACCATCTCGAAGGACCTCACGCTGTGGAATCAGCAGGGCTCGCAGGTGATTCGCAGCCAGACCCTGGTGCTCCCGGTGGGCAACACGTTCCTTTACGTGGACCCGATCTACATTCAGGCCACCGAAGCCCGCATGCCGCAGTTGAAGAAGATCGTGCTGGCGGTGGGCGACCGCCTGATTTACGCGGATACCTATGACGAGGCGCTGGCGCAGCTTTCGCAAGGCGCCCAACAGCTCGCCGCGCAGGCCGCCGCGCAACCCGCGGCATCGGCGCAATCCGCAACGCCGGTTGCAGCCCCGGATCCCCGCCTGGCGCGCGTCCGCGAGCATCTCCGGCGCTATCGCGAGCTGGCCGGCAGCGGCAAATGGGCAGACGCGGGCAAGGAACTGGAAGCTATCGAAGCCGAGGTTGGCAAGTAGTTCGCAAAGAACCGGCGGCAAGACCGCCGGCGTTACCAAGAAACGCTGGATCTGGCGCCGGAGCCCCGGTGTTTTCCCGGTAGCGGCGGCGGTCTGTGCCGCCGGTGTTTTTTCTTTGTCTCGATTCACTCTGCTATTCTCGGAATTTGCGTAAACCTGTTCACGCCCTCGCCCCGGCTCCCCGCTGGCTGAATGCGGCTCTGCTCGCGTTAACGGGCCTGTTTCTGCTGGGGCTGTTTTCCACGGAACTGGCGGATACGGATGCATGGTGGCACCTGGCGTCGGGGCGGTACATTGCCCGGACCCACCGGCTCCCGGCGCCGGACCCGTTCGCCTACACCACCGCGGGCGCGCGCGACGCCTATCCCGGCGAGGCGGCCACGCGGCGCTTCAACCTGACCCACGAGTGGCTGGCGCAACTCGCGATGTACGGTTTCGAAGCGGCCGGCGGCATGGGCGCGGTGGTGTTTTGGAAAGCGCTGCTGCTCGCGCTGCTGTGCGGCGCGGTTGGCTGGACGGCCACGCGGCGCACCGGCTCCCTGCTTTGGGGAATCGCGGCGGCGCTGGCGGCGTCATCGCTCGCCGTCGAGTTCGCGCACGACCGGCCAAGCATCCTGAGCTACCTTTTCGCGGCCGTGTTCATCGCCATCTGCGAGCGCGGGCGCAGGCTGTGGCTGCTGCCGGCGCTATCGCTGGTTTGGGCCAACTGCCACGGCGGTTTTTTCCTGGGATGGGTCATCGTGGGCGCCTACACGGCCGAAGCGCTGCTGCGGCGGGCGGACGTGCGGCGCTGGCTGGCGGCGAGCCTGGCCACCATAGCGATCTCGGGCGCCAACCCGAACGGCTTCGGCGCGATTGTGGCCGTGTTGCGCTACCGGCAAAGCCCGCTCCAATCGTCGTTGATCGAATGGTCGCCGGCGAGCCTATGGGGATCGCCATATGCGTTCGACCTGCTGCTGTACGCGCCGGCGCTGGCGATGATTCTCTCGTGGCGGCGCGTGCGGCTGGCCGATTGGCTGATGGCCGCGGCGTTCGCGGCGGCGGCGCTGATGGCTTTCCGCAACGAGATGCTGGTGGGCGTGCTGGCGCCGATCCTGATTGCGGACTATTTCCCGTGGAAGCGACCCCTGCCGCGCGTGGTGCGATACGCGGCCGCGGCGGCGCTGGCGGCGGGATTGGTTTGGGGCGCCGGCACGGGCCGGTTCTTCCAGTTGCGCGCGGCGGAGTGGCGTTTTCCTGCGGACGCCGTTGACTTTCTGCGCGAACACGGCATCCGCGGCCCGCTGTTCAACACCTATGAATACGGCGGCTACCTGATCTGGCGGGGAGACCCGGTGTTCATCGACGGCCGGGCGCTCAGCGAACTGGTGTTTCAAGACTATCGGGTGATTTTGGGTTCGCCGCCGGGCGACCCGGCGCGCGAGCGGACGCTGCAACGCTACGGCGTGGCGGCGATGGTGGTGAACGGCTTCGAATACAACTCGGGCACCCTGTATCCCTTGGTGCCGGCGCTGATGTCGCCCGGCGAGGCGGGCTGGCATCTGATCTACGAGGACGCGCAGGCGCTGATCTTCGTGCGCGACCTGCCGGCGGGGGTGGCCGCGCTGCCGGCCGGACGGGTGGATCTACACCTCGAAAACGAATGCAAGCTGCACGTGGAGCGCGATCCGGAGTTTTCCTTGTGCGCCCGCACGCTGGCGGACTTGTATATGCGGGCGGGCGACCGGGAGCGGGCTCGGCGCTGGCTGAAGTTCTATCTGGACCATCCGTACGGCGACGACCCGGAGGCGCAACGGGCGTACCAGCAGTTCTTCGAAAGATAAGCGGAGCGGACAACAGTTGGCAGGCGAAAGCGCCTGCCCCACTTCGATCCGATAGCGGGAAGCGCTCGCACTACGATACGATAGAAGTTACAGCCTCGTCACTGCTGGTGAGACTTCATTTGAAGCGATTCGTCATAATCCCGATTCTTGCGTGTACGTTTGTCGCCCAGACCGCGCCGTTGGCAATGGTGGTTTTGAATACCACGGGCTGGTACGGGGGACGCATGCCGGCGGGCTGGGAAATCAAGGTAAACCACGGCAAGCCGGTAGTTTCGGTGTGCAAGGATGCGGATACGGCGTGCCTGCACCTGTTGAGCGTCAGCTCGTCGTTCGCGCTCGAAAAGTCGGTGGATGTGGATCCCGCGCAAATGCCGTACCTGACCTGGAGCTGGAAAGTGGCGCGGCTTCCCGGCGGCGGGGATTTCCGCAAGGCGTCGACGGACGACCAGGCGGCCCAGTTGCTGGTGGCGTTCAACGACCGGCGCGTGATTTCCTACATCTGGGACACGGGCGCGCCGAAAGGAGCGATGGAGAGCGTGAGTTCGATTCCGCTGCTGCGCATCGTGGCGGTGGTTTGCGAATCCGGGGCCGGGCAGGCGAACCGGTGGATTGCGGAAAGCCGCAACGTGGCGGCGGATTACGCGCGGGCTTACGGCAAACCGGCGCCGCGCGTGAAGCGCCTGCGCATCCAGATCAACTCGCAGCATACCGGCACGGTAGCCGAAAGCTACTTCGGGGAAGTGGCTTTCCGCAGTACTCTCGAATAGCCCCATGATCCTGCTTACCGGAGGCACGGGCTTCGTAGGCAGCCATGTGCTGGAACGGTTGCGCGCGGATGGCGCGCCGGTTCGCTGCCTGGTGCGGCCGAAGGCGGGCAGATGGCTCGAAGCGGCGTCCTTGGGCGCGACCGAAGTTGCGGCGGGCGACCTAGCGACGGGCGCGGGCCTCGAAGAGGCGCTGGCGGGCGTGGAGACGGTGATCCACCTGGCGGGGGTCACCAAGGCGCTGCGGCGCGAGGAATACTACGACGGCAACGTGCGCGCCACCACCAATCTTCTGCTGGCCATGGAGGGGAGCGGCGCGCGGCTGGTGCACGTGAGCTCGCTGGCCGCCATCGGACCGTCCGAAGCGGCTAACCGGCCGGTGGACGAAGACGCGGAGCCGCACCCGCTCACGCATTACGGCAAGAGCAAGCTGGAAGGCGAACGGCTGGTGCGGGCGGCCCGTCCGGACGCGGTGATTGTGCGTCCGCCGGTGGTGTACGGGCCGCGCGACACGGATGTTTTTCAGATTCTGAAGACCGTGGCCATGGGGTGGTCGCTCCAGATGACCGGCGGTGAGCGCTGGTTCAGCGCGATTTATGTGGGCGACCTGGCGGCGGAGCTTGCCCGGCTGGCGGCATCGCAGGCGGGCGCGGGGCGAACCTATTATCTGGCGCACGAACGGCCGGTTTCGTGGAGCGCGATGGCGGCCTGCGCGGCGCGCATCATGGGAGTGAAGTTGCGGGTGGTGCGGATACCGCCGGCGCTGGCGGAGGTGGTGGCATCCTGCGCGGAAGCGTGGGCGCAGATTACCGACAAGCCCGGCATCCTCACGGAGGAGAAGATCGCCGAGGCGCGGTGCGCGGCGTGGACCTGTAATACGGAGCGGGCCCGCGCCGAGTTGGGGTTCGTGGCGCCGACGGATCTGAAGCAGGGATTGACGCAGACGCTCAAATGGTACAAAGAGGCTGGATGGCTGAGCTATTGAAGATCTCGGCGGCCGACCGGCGGTTCTGGCCGGTCGACAAAGTTATCCTCGGGTATTTGGCCTTCTCGAGCATTCTGCTGGTGGGGTGGTGGCGCGCAATACCGGATGCGGCGGCCCTGGCGGCGGCGCACTTGGGCTGCGTGGCGCTGCTGCTGGTGGAGATCAAAGCGCCAAACCCGACCAGTTGGTATTTTCGCTGCTGGTACCCCTTGCCATACGTGGGGGCCTGCTATAAGGAGATGGCGCTGCTGGTCCCGGCCATCCGCCACAGCGGCGCCGACCGGTGGCTGGCGGGGGTGGATTTCCGCTTTTGGGGCGTGAATCCGAGCATCTGGCTGGAGCGGATTTACAGCCCGCTGCTCACCGAGTATTTGCAGTTGGTGTATACGCTGTTTGTGCCGGCGGTGCTGCTGGTGCCGTTTCTGTTGTGGTACAGGCGGCGATACGGAGAGTTCCAATATATTGCGTTTTTGATCGCGCTGGGCTTTTTGGCGTCCTACGTTGGCTACCTTCTGGTCCCGGCGCGGGGACCGCGTTTTCTGCTGAAACCCTTGGAGCACTTACCGTTACGGGGATTGTGGCTGTTTCAAAACATGCAGCTCACGCTGGACAGGCTGGAGTCGACGGCGTACGATTGCTTTCCCAGCGGGCATACCGAACTGACCATCCTGGCGTGCTGGATGAGCCGGATAGTATCAAACCGGTTGTTTTGGGTCTATTTCTGCTACACACTGTCAATCATTTTTGCTACAGTTTATCTTCGATACCACTATACGGTCGATCTGCTCGCGGGGGCAGCCCTGGCGGTGACCCTGGTTTTGGCTTCACCATTTTCTTACCGCATCTTGCGGGAAAGGGCGTGAACGTTTGGGAGGAATCGAGGTTGCGGTAGCGGAAGGCAAGGCTGGCCTGAAGCAGTTCGTCGAGCTGCCATACAGGCTTTACCGGAACGAACGGCACTGGGTGCCCCCGTTGCGCATCGCGGTGAAGGAACTGCTGGACCGGGAGAAGCATCCGTTTTACCGCGATGCCGAAGCGGAGTTCTTTCTGGCGCGGCGGGACGGAGCAGTAGTGGGCCGGATCGCGGCGGTGCTGGACAGGGCGCACAACCGTTTCCATAACGAGGAGGCCGGCTTTTTCGGCTTTTACGAATCGATCGACGATGGGGCGGTGGCCAAGGCGCTGCTGGACCGGGCGTGGCAGTGGCTGCAGAAGCGCGGCGCAAAGGTGATGCGCGGGCCGATGAATCCATCCACCAACTACGAGTGCGCGATGCTGATCGACGGCTTCGATTACGATCCGATGGTGATGATGCCGTACAACCCGCGCTACTACCCGGAGCTGATGGTGGAGGCGGGTCTGCGCAAGGCCAAGGATCTGTATGCGTACCACAGCACCGTGGCGGGCGTCGAGACGGAGAAAAGCGAACGGGTGGCGGAGAAGGCGATGGCGGCGGCTGGGGTAATGGTACGACCCATCGACATGAAGAACTTCAACGCCGACATGGAGCGGACCTGGCAAGTTTACAATTCGGCGTGGGAGCGCAATTGGGGATTCGTGCCCATGTCGCACGAGGAATGGGCTCTGACCGGCAAGGAAATGAAGCAGATCCTGAAGCCGGAACTGGTGCTGATCGGCGAGGTAAAGGGGCGAGTGGTGGGGTTTGCGCTGGCGCTTCCGGACATTAATCAAGCGCTGAAACCGGCGGGGGGTAGGCTATTGCCCCTGGGTTTAGTTAAAATACTGTATTATCAACGGTTGATATCCAGTGTGCGGGTGCTGGTGCTGGGCGTGTTGGAAGAGTATCGCGCGTCCGGGCTGGCGGCGACTTTCTACGCGACGCTGGTGCGCAACGCCCGGAAGCTGGGCTATAGCGATTGCGAGATGTCGTGGATCTTGGAAGACAACGTACTTATGAACCGGTCCCTGGCCATGATGGGGGCAGAACGGTATAAGACGTACCGAATTTATGAATGGAATTGAGAAAGATGCGCCTTTCTACTAGCGACGTCGCCGGCAAGAAAAGGGGCAGCGGAACGAACGACATTTTCGAAAAATGCCGGAACTTCACTCGTCCGGGTGATCTCCAGTCCGCTGGGCTCTACATGTACTTCGAGGTCTTTGGGGATCGCGAAGGATGCGGGCCTGGGGAGGTCCGCATAGGGAAGCGGAAAGTGCTGATGTTCGGGTCCAACGACTATTTGGCCCTGATCACGCACCCCAAGGTGAAGGAAGCCGCGGTACAAGCCGTGAAGAAGTACGGCAGCGGGTGCAGCGGTTCCCGCCTGTTGAACGGCACCCTGGATCTGCACGTGAAGCTCGAATCGGATCTGGCCGCGTTGATGCACAAGCAGGCGGCCATCACCTTCGGCACGGGATTCCAGGCCAACTACGCAACCCTGAGCGCGCTAACGGAAAAGGGCGACGTGATGGTGTGCGACCACAATCTGCACGCCAGCCTGGTGGAAGGCGCGTTGCGTTCGCCGGCGCGGACGGTGCGGTTCCGCCATAACGACATGGAGCACTTCGAGCGGTGCCTGGAGAACTGCCCGCCCGAGGAGAAGATCCTGATCGTTTCCGAGGGCGTGTTCAGCATGGAAGGCGACATCGCCGACATGAAGGGCATCACGCGTTTGGCCAAGCCGTACGGGGCGCGGGTGTATGTGGACGAAGCGCACGGGCTCGGCCTGTTGGGCGCCACCGGCGCGGGCGCGGCCGAACACCTGGGCGTGCTCGACGACGTGGACATCGTGATGGGCACGTTCAGCAAGTCGCTGGCATCGGTGGGCGGATTCATCGCCGCCGACCGCACCGTGATCGACTATCTGAAGCACACCGCGCGGCCATTCGTGTTTTCGGCCAGCCTGCCGCCGGGGTCGGTGGCGGCGGCGGCGGCGGCGCTGGACATCATGCGGCAGGAGCCGGAGCGGCGGCGAAACGTGCTGCGGGTAGCGCAAATGCTGCGCGACGAACTGCGGTCGCACGGGTTTTCGGTGCTGCCGGGCGAAACCGCCATCGTTCCCGTGGTGGTGCGCGAAGAACTCGACCTGTGCCGGCTGTGCAAGACGCTGCTCGAACAGGGCATCTACATCAACCCCGTGCTGCGTCCGGCGGCGGCGCAGAACCTGCTGCGAATCTCCTGTACGGCGGCACACACCGAACAGCACGTGGACCGGCTGGTGCGCACGCTGGTGCGGGTGATTTCCGAACTGGGCATCGAGATCTAACCTCCCGTTAAGCGGGCTATTTTCGCAATTACGACAGCGTCGCCGCGCGAGTGGATCTCGGCCATTCAGACCCCGGCGCCCGACCCAGCAGACGGGTCTCCGCCGGCTCGTCACTCGTAGCGGAGCGCTTCCAGAGGGTCGATGCGGGTTGCCCGCCGGGCGGGGATCAGACAGGCTGCCAGAGCGGCTGCCAGCAGTACGCCGGCCACCGTGCAGAAGGTCAACGGATCGGCGGCGTTGACACCGAACAGGAAGCCGCTCACCAGGCGGCCCGCGAACAACGCCCCGGCGAAGCCCGCCGCCAGACCGGCTGCCACCGGCTCAAGGCCTTCCAGCAGCACCATCCAGCGGACATCCGCGGCGCGTGCGCCCAATGCCATCCGGATGCCGATTTCGTTGGTGCGCTGCGCCACCAGTTGCGCCACCACGCCGTACACTCCCACCGCAGCCAGCGCCAGCGCGGCCAGGGCGAACAGCAGCACCAGGTCGAGTTGGAACCGGCGCTGGGCCACCGAAGCGTCCACCAGTTGTTCCAGCGTGCGGAACGCGGGAACCGGCATCTCCGGGTCCAGTCGGCGAATCTCGTGGCGAATGGCGCCGGCCAGCGCCGCCGGTGCGGAGGCGGTTCGCACCACCAGGCCCACGTGGCTCTGGAAGCGCTGCCAGTAGGGCTGGTACGCGGTGGGATTCGGTGTCTTGGTCAGGCTGACACCGCGAACGTCGCCGACCACGCCGACCACCTCGATCGGATGCTGGGCGCGAACGCCCTCGATGAACCGCCTGCCCAACGGGTCTTGGCTTGGCCACAGACGTTGCGCCAAGGCGGCAGAAATCACCGCCACTTCGTGGTCGCCATCGGACTCGCGAAACAGGCGTCCGCTCAACAGCGGAATCCCCATGGTGCCGAAGAAACCGGGGCTGGAGGGCCGCCTGTCCGCGACGGGGCGCTCCACGATGGGCCAGTCGGCGTCTTCCGGCATCACCACGTTGTTGCTGCCTTCGCCGGTGAGGGGAATCGCGCTCGAGACTCCCACGTCGGTCACGCCGGGCAGCGCCTCCACACGGTCGAGCAGAGCCCGCACGAACTGGCTCTGGCGCATGGTGTCGGGATAGCGGGTCGAGGGCAGACTGAGCGTCACCGTCAGGGTCCGCTCCGTGCGGAAGCCGCGATCGACTTGCATGACGCGCGAAAAACTGTGCAGCAAAAGTCCGGCAGCCACCAGGCAAGCCGCGCTCAGGGCAACTTCGGCGGCGATCAGCGAGCGCCGCAATCTGCTGCCGCCATGCCGCCCGGCCGTGGAGCGCCCGCCGGCCTGCAACGCGGTCTGCGGATCGGTGCGGGTGGCCCGCCAGGCCGGCAGCGCGCCGAACAGCAATCCGCTCAATAGGGTGATCGCAAGCGCAAAGCCCAGCACCCGCCAGTCCAGGTGAACCTCGGAGATGCGGGGAAGGTCGAGCGGCGCGCGGGCCAGCATCACCCGCAGGGTCCACGCCGCCACAGCCACGCCCAGCGCGCCGCCGAGCGAAGCCAGCAGCAGGCTCTCGGTGAGCATCTGCCGCAGGAGCCTTCCCGCGCCGGCGCCGATGGCCAGACGCACGGCCAGTTCGCGGCGCCGCGCAGCCGCCCTCGCCAGCAGCAGGTTGGCCAGGTTTACGCACACGATCAGCAGCACCGCGCCCACCGCCGCCACCAGCAGCACCAGGCTCGAGCGCGTGCCTCCGGTGATTTGCCGCTGGAGCGGAATCACCCCCGCCAGCATGACGACCCTCTGCGGCAACGAACGGCCAATGCCGTCCTGGATGGCGTTCAACTCCGCGTTGGCCCGCTCGAAGGAAACGCCGGGCGCCAGGCGGGCGATGCAGCCGAAATCGAAATCGCCCAGCGATTGGATCTCGTCCGCGCTCAGGCCGAGCGGCTTCCACAGTTGCGCGTAATCTCCCGGCACCGCCATCGACTGCACCTGGCTGGTCTTGGGCAATTGCACGCCGGCCTGCAGGACGCCGATCACCTCAGAGGGGTTGCCGTCCAGGATGATTTTGCGGCCGATGATTGCGGGATCGCGGTGGAATCGGCCGCTCCACAAGCCGTCGCTCAGCACCACCACGCGATCGTTGCCCAGCTCGTCTTCCTCTTCCCGGAACGTGCGTCCCAGCCTGGCTTGGATGCCGAGAATGGGAAACAGCGCGGCCGAAACGCGCGCCGCGGGCAGGCTTGCCGGCTCGCCATTCGAGGTCAGGTTCATTTCTATTTCGCTGAACAGCGCGATTTGCTCGAAGGAGCGCGCCTGCTTGCGCCATTTGAGAAAATGACTGGCCGCAACCGGGAGGGTCGGCGCCAGGTGAAAATTGGGGACGATTTCGCTGATCGCGGCCAGCCGCCGCGGCTCGCGAAACGGCAACGGCCGCAGCAGGACGCCGTCGAAAATAGTGAAGATGGCGGTGTTGGCGCCAATCCCCAGCGCCAGCGTGAGAATGGCGACAGCCGCGAACCCGGGGTTGCGCCCGAGCACGCGCAGCGCGTAGCGAACGTCCGAAACCAGCTCAGCCATACTGGCTTATACGCTCGCCGAGCCGGAAAGTGAGCAAAAAGTTTCCTGGCGCCCGCCAGGAACCGCGCTAAAACTATTTTCGTAACCATTTTCGATCCGGCGAGTATTCCCTTTTGAAAAGCAGGCCATAGTGGAGGACGAGCAAATCATGCGGCAGGTCCGGGATGGCGAGGTGAACAGCCTCGAAGTTCTGTTCGACCGCCATCAAAGGGCCCTGCTGCACTATTTCCTGCACCTGACCGGGAACCGCGCCGCCAGCGAGGACCTGGTACAGGAGGTGTTCTTCCGCGTTCTGAAGTACCGCCGCAGCTACCAGACGGAAAACACCTTCCGCGCCTGGTTGTTTCAGATTGGCCGCAATGCCTACCTGGATCACCTGGGGCGGCGCAAGAACGAAGTCGCCTGGCCGGCCGAGACGCCGGAGGCGGCCAGTCCGGACACGGCGCCGGACCGGCTGATGGAAGAGAAGCAGGAAACCGCGTTGCTGCGGCAGGCCCTGGCGGAGATGCCGCCGGAGAAAAGGGAAGTGCTCGTGATGAGCCGTTTTTTGGACTTGAAATACGAAGAAATCGCCGCTGCATTGCAGTGCGAGGTCGGCACGGTGAAGGTGCGCGTTTACCGGGCGCTGCACGAACTGGGCGACCGCTTCTTCGCCTTGCGGGGAGAACCGCTGTCATGAACTGCGAGAACATCCGCCAACAACTTCCCGAGTGCCTCGCCGGCCGCTTGGGCGAAAGCGCGCGGGAGCGTCTCATCGAACATCTGGAAGGCTGTTCCGGGTGCCGCAGCGAACTGGCTCACCTGGGAATTGTCTGGCGCGGTCTGGAATCGCTCAAGCTGGAAGCCGAACCCGGCGCGGAGATGAAGGGACGTTTCCAGGCAACCCTGGCCGCCTTCGAGGCCGGCCTGGAACAGGGCCGCCTGGCCGCCATGGCGCTGCCGGCGCCGCGACAAGTTCCGCCGCGCTGGGCGTGGCAACTGGCGGCAGGACTGGGGCTCCTCGCCATCGGCCTCATCGCCGGCCACGACCTGGCGCCGCGCCCGTCGGTTACGCCGGAGGTCGCGCAGTTGCAGGGCCAGGTGGAGAGCCTGCACCAGTTGGTGGCGCTCTCGTTGATGCAGCAGCAGCAGTCTCCCGCATCCAGGATCGAAGGCGTCAGTTACGCCTATCGGATGACCCAGCCGGATCCGCAGGTGGAAGCGGCGCTGCTGTACGCCGCCGGCCACGATTCCAACGTGAACGTGCGCCTTTCCGCCGTGGATGCGCTGGACAAGTATGCGGCCGACCCGAACGTGCGGCTGGCTCTGCCGGCCACTTTGGCCGCCCAGGATTCGCCGCTGGCTCAGGTGGCCCTGATCGACCTGGTGGTGAAAAGCAAAGATCGTGACTGCGCCCCCGCGCTGCGCCGCCTGGCCAGCCGTCCGGAGGCCGATGAGGCCGTGCGCCAGCGGGCGCTGTGGGCTATCGATCAGTTGGGAATCAAAGGAGAATCCAGATGAAAGCGCTTTTGCTGCTTACCGCCGTGCTGGCGCCGCTGGCGGCGCACGATTGGGATCACCACTGGCGGGTGGAAGATCAGGAGACCATCCATCACTCTTACGCAGGTGGAACCGGCCACAAGCTGGTGGTCGAGAACTTCGCCGGCGCGATTCGCGTCGCCGGCGGCGGCAGCCAGATCGAGGTAACCATGGTGCGCCACAACCGCGCCGACTCCGCGGAGAGCCTGGCGGAGGCCAAACGCGAGGTAAAGCTCGAGATTTCCGAGAATGGCGGCGAGGTCAAACTCCATCAGGATTACCACAACAATCATTCCCGGGGCGGCGACGAAGGTTATCGCGTCGAGTTCGATTACGACATCCAGGTGCCGGCCGGCACCGCGCTTGCGCTGGATAATTTCAATAGCGAAATCACCGTCAAGGGAACCAGCGGGGATTTCAGCCTTCACTCGTTCAACGGCCATATCGAGGCGGATGACGTCAGCGGCGCCGGCAGCGTCCACACCTTCAACGGGCCGGTGAAGATCGCTTTCCGCCGCAACCCGGAGCGCGATCTCAATGTCAAGACCTTCAACGGCGCCGTGGACGCCTACTTTCAGCCCGGCCTCAATGCCGAGCTGAGCTACAAGACGTTCAGCGGCGGCGTGTTTTCCGATTTCGAAGTGGCCGCCAAAGGCAGCGAAGGCGGAAACGGCACGAAATACGTTTACCACAGCGGCCGTTCCGGATCGGGGCAGATCGGGCAGGGCGGCCCCAAGCTCGAATTTGAAGGCTTCAACGCCCCCATCCGCCTGCACCAGGCGGAACCCTAGGCGGGAGACGAAAAGAGGATACCAGTCATGAAGACCATGTTCGCCCTTGCGGGCACAGCCATTGCCGTGTGCAGTCTTGCAGCCGCGCAGGACGGCGCGGGGCGCGTGGTGGTTCCGGCCCAGCCGGGCGGCCACGCGCGCCAGTTGAATGTGCACGTGCTGAACCACTCGATCACGGTGAAAACGCACGGCGGCAGCGACGTGATCGTGGAAGCCGGCTCCCACCCCGCGCCCGCCGCCGATGGCATGCGCCGCATCGACGGGCCGCGCGGCCTCACCATCGACGAAGCCGATAATGTGATCGAGATCCATGCCGACCCAATGTTCCAGGGCCCGCTCGCGATTACCGTTCCCGCCGACACTGCGGTGGATCTGCACACGCTCAACGGCAACCTGAGCGTGGAGGGCGTGCGCGGCGAAGTGGACACCGATACGCTGAATGGGCACACCGAGCTGACCGGCATCTCTGGAACCGTGGTGGCGCATTCGCTGAACGGCCCGATCCACGTGGTGATGGATCGCGTGGATCCCTCCAAGCCGCTGTCGTTCAGCAGCCTGAATGGCTCCATCGACGTGACCTTGCCGGCGGATCTCAAGGCCAATGTAAAGTTCAAGACGCTGCGCTCGGAGATCTATAGCGATTTCGAAATCTCCCTCGGTGGACCGGCGTCGACGGAGAAGGACAATTCCGGCGGACTCAAGTTCCGCCTGCGCTTCGACAACAATTTCGAAGGCGCAATCAACGGCGGCGGCGTGCCGGTCAGCTTTCACACGCTCCACGGAACCGTCTATTTACGCAAGAAGAAGTAGGCCGGGGAAAAGTCCGCAAAGGCGATTGGGAGCAGCAGAGGATCGCGGAGGAACGCGGAAAAGCAGACTTGGGCAGAATCTGCCCAAGTGGCTACCGAAAACAAAGAACTTAGCCCGTGTTTTTGGGCAGATTTTGCCCAAGTTGTCTTCAATCCGCGTTGCTTGCCATTTGCTCGACTGGCCCGGCGCCCGAGGAAATTGCATAAAATGATGGAGTAATGAAAACTCCAACCACGCGCCGCGGATTTCTGGGCGCGGCCGGCCTGGCGGGTCTGGGCGTCGCGGCCGCTTCGGGCGCTCCCGCCCCCGCCGAATCCACGCGTTCGGGCATCAAGCTCGGCATCGCCACTTACAGCTTCCGCAAGTTCGATCGGCCGAAGGCGATCGAAATGATCCGGCAGGTGGGCACTCCCTGGATCAGCGTCAAGAATACCCCCCAGCAACTGGCTACCGACAGCACTCCCGCACAGGCCCGCCAGGCGCGACAGGCGTTCGACGCGGCCGGGCTCCAGGTGACGAGCATCGGCAACATCGACATGACCAAGGCCAACACCGCCGACGATTTGCGGCCGCTGTTCGAGCTGGCCAGGAACTTCGGCGCGCCGATGATGGTCTGCGCACCCACGCACGCCAACCTCAAGGCCGTCGAGCGGATGGTGCGCGAATACGACATTCGCATCGCCATCCACAATCACGGGCCGGAGGACCGGAATTTCCCCAGCGCGCAATCGGTGCTGGAGGCGGTGAGCGGTCTCGACCCGCGCTGCGGCCTGTGCCTGGATATCGGGCACGCGTATCGAGCCGTCCGGATGCCCCGCTTGCTGGCGGCGGAGGCCGCGCGGAAGGGCGACGCATCTCACGCGACCAACTCGGGAATCGTCGGCGCCTTGGAGGACGCGGCTGCCGCGCGATCGGGCAAAACCGTTTACGACGACGATCCGGTGAAGATCATCGCGCCGGCGGGCGCCCGTCTGTTCGATATGCACATGAAGGATCTCAAAGATCTGACCGACAAGGAAAGCGATTGCGACGTGGGCGACGGCCAGATACCGATCCCGGACGTTTTTCGGGAACTCGAGAAGATCCGTTACCAGGGCTGCGTCAACCTGGAGTACGAAATCAACGCCGACGACCCGCTACCAGGCGTCGAGCGCTCGTTCCGCTACATGCGGGGCGTGCTCGCCGGACTCGGCGCCTGAGATCCACGCCATGCACAACATCGTAATCGGAACCACAGGAGAGAAACGGGTGCTGGTGACGGCGGAGAACGCCATCAGCTTCCTCGGCGAGGCGGGTCCGCGCGTCCTGGCGACTCCCAACATGATTGGCCTCATGGAGCGCGCCTGCCGCGACACCGTGCTGCCGCAGCTCGCGCCCGGCTACGACACGGTGGGGACCCACGTCGACGTCTTCCACCTGGCGGCCGCGCCGATTGGCGCCACGGTGCGCATCGACGTGGAAATCGCCGATGCGGTGGAGCGCCGCGTCGAGTTCCGCGTGGAAGCCTGGGACGAAAAGGAAAAAATCGGCGAGGGAACGCACGAGCGGGCCATCATCAACGTGGCCAAATTCGCCGCGCGGATGGCGGAAAAGCAAACGCCTACCAGTTGAAAATCGAAGGCGCCGGGCGGAAATTTCCGCCGGTGGATTGCCGGACCGTCGCGGTTTCCTTCATGCCGCCGGTCTGCTGGTGGTAAAACGCCAGCAGGACGGATTCGTCGTAGTCGATGGCGCGGGCGTATTGGCGTATATAGCTTGTATCGTATATCCCGCCGGGCAGGCGCTCGAAATCGCCCCGCTCAATCGCTTCCAGCGTCCTGACGCCGATCTTGGTCAAGTCGGCAATCTGTTGGAGCGAGATGCCCCGGTTGCGTCGGATTTCCGCGAGTCCCAGTATACCGTCACCCATGTTCATTGAAAAAACCTCAGCCGGCCACGCCATAGCCCGGTACTAACCCTACTTCCGTCGAAAGAAGGAACACTATAACATCAAGCTCCGCCTCTGATAAACTCTTTTTGCATGGACATATGCCGGCGAACCTTCACGCTCTCGATGATGGGCGGCATGTCCTTCAAAGCCTGGGGTTTAGCGCCGCGGCCAAATCTGTTCGTATGGATTCTGATCGAGCTCTTGCGGCCGGATTTCCTGGAGACTGCCTGGAGTAAACTATCCAATGGGGGGTTTCGGAGACTATTAACTTCCGGTGCATATTTTCCGGATTGCCGGCACCTGGCCAGTACCTTTCCGGCGACCGCGCTGGCGACCCTGGCCACCGGTGCGTGGCCGGCCGAGCATGGGATCGTGGCCGATCTCTGGTGGGATAACCGTTGGCGGCGGACGGTGAAAGCCTCCGAGGAGGAGATGCTGGCGACCACCGTGGCGGGACAGATCGCCGCCGAGGCCGGTACGCGAGTCTACGTAATCGCCGCGGACGCGCCGCAAGCGGGCCTGGTGGCTGCGCACCCGGCGGCGCGCTTGTTCTGGCAGGACCGGGAAGGCCGCTTCAACACGCTCGGTAACGCGCCGGACTGGCTGAGCCCATTCAACACGGAACGGCCGATCGAGCGACTGCACGGCGCCGGGTGGCTGGCGGCCGGGGCGGCGGCCGGCTCTCCGCCGTTGCGCGAGCTCACGTATGACGCGGCCCATCCGCAGCTTTTCAACGAGCTGTACCAGGCATCCCCCTTCGCGGCGGCGGCGCAATTCGATTTTCTGCGCGAGTTGGCAACCAACGAACGGCTCGGGCAGTCGGGCAGTTTCGATTTCGTCTGCCTGGTGGTCTCCGCGCCGGCCCGGCTGGGATTCGAAACCGGCGCATTCTCGCCGCTGATGCAACAGATGACGCTGCAAATCGACCTGCAGATGGAATCGCTGCTGACGCAGTTGCGGCGAACGCTGGGCGACAAAGGATTCGATCTCGCCCTGGCCGGCTGCCATGGCGCGCCCCCCGCGCCCAGGCCCAGCGTCCGCTCCCGCATGGCCGTGGCGGGCGAGAGCGTGGCGCAGGCCGTCGAGAGCGCCCTGCGCGATCGCAATCTCGGACACGTGCAAAAGTATCTCTACCCGTTCCTGTACCTGGACGGAGGCGCCGCGCGCGACCTGGAACCGATGCGGCAGGCCGCGGCGGCCGCCGCCCTCGAGCACCCCGCCGTGGCCGGATACTATACCGCCGGCGGCGCCTGTTCCAGCCACGACGAATGGGGGCGCCGCTTCCGCAATAGCTTCCACCCCAGGCGCTGCGGCGACGTCATGCTGTCCTACCGGCCGGAGTACGTGGAAGATTATGGCCAGGGGCGCGGCATCTCCTACGGCTCGCTGTACAACTATGACGCCGGCGTGCCGCTGTGCCTGTACGGCCCGCGGTTTCGCAGCGGGTTATTCGAATCGCCGGTGGAGGCGGTGGACGTGGCTCCCACCCTGGCTCGCGCCTGCGGCGTTCCACTGCCGTCTTCGTCCACCGGCCGCGTCCTGGCGGAAGCGCTGGCGGAATGAGCGGCGATCGAGAACTGGCCGGCTTCCTCCGCCGCGAAGGCATCATCACGCTGGAGTTGTAGGCGCCCGGCATGCAAAGAACCGGCGGCAAGACCGCCGGCGTTACGAGGAAACGCGCGCCCGTAGCGCCGGCGGTCTTTGCCGCCGGTGTTTTTTCTTTGTCTTTGTTCCTATGTGCTGGCAGCGCCAGACAGCCGCCCGGCGTTCCCGAAACGCTCCTCCGCCCGCAAATGCGAGCCTGTGTTTATCCAAGCCGTGTGCCAAAATGAGGAACGGGGGTCGGGGTGCAGGAAACCGGTTCTTCGATGACTTACCGATGGAGAACTCCGCCCGTTCGCTGGGCGTCGCGCTGGCTGCTCGCAGTGGCGGTGTCTCTCTTTTCGGGATTGCTGGTGCAGCATGTCGCCGCGAAACGCGTTCCTCCAGGCGCCGCAGCCGGCGCGCCCGAACCGGCCCGCATCACCGTGGATTTGCCCGCCACCGGGACGATCTACCCGCCCGACATGGTGGCTCCCACATTCCTGTGGCGCGACGAAAGCGAACGAGTCGCCGTCTGGCGCGTCGAAATCTCCTTCGGGCGCGGCGCCGCGCCCCTCCGCCTCAACGTTAAGGGCGAGCGCCTTCGCGTCGGAGAAATCGACCCGCAGTGCGTCTCGCCGCAGAACGAGTTGCCGAAACTTACTCCGGAGGAGGCCGCGGCCCATTCGTGGAAGCCGGATCCCGAAACCTGGGCGGCGATTAAGCGCCAATCGGTGCGGGGCCCGGCTACGCTCACGATCAGCGGACTGGCCGATGAGAACTCGACCCAACCGGTCTCGCAGGGCCAATCCACTTTCCAAACCTCGAAAGATCCCGTGGGCGCGCCGATCTTTTACCGCGACGTGCCGCTGATCCCCAGCGTCGGGGAAAAGGGCGTGATCAGCCCGCTGCCCAAGGGCGCCATCGGCTACATCAAATGGCGGCTGCGCAACATCGGAGAGACCTCGAGCAAGACTATGATGCAGGGCCTTCCCACTTGCGCCAACTGCCACTCCTTCTCGCGCGACGGACAAACGCTGGGCCTGGACGTGGATGGCCCGCAGAACGACAAGGGGCTGTACGCGCTGGTCCCGCTCGCCAAGGAAACCGCTATCCGCAACGAGAACGTGATCAAGTGGAGCGCCTACCTGCCCTTCCAGAAGAGCGTGAACATCCGCGTGTCCTTCATGTCGCAGGTGTCGCCCAACGGCCGTTACGTGGTGAACATGATCAACGACCCCGGCGCCAGGCAGACCGGGCCGGGCATGCGGCCGCAGGAACGGATCTACGTTGCCAACTTCAAGGATTTCCGCTTCGGGCAGGTGTTCTATCCGACGCGAGGCGTGCTCGCGTGGTACGACCGCGAAACCCGCGAATTCCATCCCCTGCCGGGAGCCAGCGATCCGCGCTACGTCCAGTGCGGCGCCTTCTGGAGTCCCGACGGCAAGTACCTCGTCTTCTCGCGTGCGGAAGCGAAGGAGCCGTTCCCGGAGGGCTCGAAGCTGGCGCTATTCGCCAACGATCCGAACGAGACGCAGATTCAGTACGACCTCTATCGCATCCCCTTCAACGAAGGGCGGGGCGGCGTCGCCGAGCCCATTGCCGGCGCCTCGCGGAACGGCTTCAGCAACAGTTTTCCCAAGGTCTCGCCGGATGGCCGCTGGATCGTTTTCGTCCAGGCCCGCAACGGCCTGCTGATGCGCCCCGACAGCCGGCTCTTCATCGTGCCCTTCAAGGGCGGCAAGGCGCGCCTGATGAACTGCAACACGCGGCTGATGAACTCCTGGCACAGCTTCTCGCCCAACGGCCGCTGGATGGTGTTCTCCTCCAAAGCCCGCTCGCCGTACACCCAGATGTACCTGACGCACATCGACAGGAACGGCAACGACAGTCCGCCGGTCCTGATCGAGGATGCGACCGCCGCCAACCGCGCCGTCAACATTCCCGAATTCGTCAACATTCCGGCGGACGGCCTCGAGAGAATCGACCACCCCGCGACCGACTACTACCGGGTCTTCGACCGCGCCATCGAACTGGTCGACAAGGAGCGCTACGCCGAGGCCGTCCCGGAATGGCGCAAGGCGATTGAGCTGAACGGCGAAGAAGCGCGCCCGCACTTCCAGTTGGGCGTCGCTCTGGGCGAACTGGGCCAGGTCGATGCGGCGATCGCCGAGTACCGCGAGGCCATCCGGATCGAGCCCAGGAGCGCGCCCAGCTATAGCAATCTCGCCATCGCCCTGCAGGGCCAGGGAAAGCTCGCCGAGGCGATCGAGGATTATCGCAAGTCCCTCGAGCTGGATTCGACAAACGGAAAAGTGCGCACGAATATGGCTGTCGCGCTGCTCGAGGACGGCCGCACCGACGAAGGCATCGAACAGTGCAAGGCGGCTCTGGCCGAGAATCCGCAGAACGGGGACGCCCAGAACGCACTCGGCATCGTGCTGGCGCGCAAGGGCGCTCTCGACGAGGCCATCACCCACCTCGAAGCCGCCGTCGCCGTCGCGCCCGGTTCGGTGGACTATCGGTTCAATCTCGGCCGCGTTCTGGCCGCCGCGGGCAGATTCGGCGATGCGATTCCGCACTTGAAAGCCGCGGCGGATTTGACGGGCTGGCGCGAGCCTTCCATTCTCGATCTGCTCGCAGCGGCGTACGGCGAAGTGCGGCAGTTTCGCGAGGCCGCCGACGTCGCCCGCCGTGCCTTGGCCGAGGCGCAGCGGCAGAACAATCGCGATCTCATCCAGGAGCTGACCGATATGCTTGCGCACTTCGAGTCGGAGGCCGCCAAGTAGAACGGCCGCTCTTCCCGGATTCTCGCCTTCCATTTGTTCCTTCCCGTGACGCCTTCGAGCCAAACCACCCTTTCGAAGACATCCCCTACGCCTCGGCGATGCCAGAGCGCGCAACTGTCGTGTTGTTCACACCTGTGGCTCGACGGTCACAAGGCTGACGCACGGCGGCATGTGCGCGGCAGCACCGTGTTGAGGCAAAATGGTAGAGCGGCGTCGAAAGCCGGCGTTTGGCCTGACCCGTGCAGCAGGGTCAGGCGGCATCCGGATTCATCCTAAATCGGAACAAAGAGGAATACGTGAAGAAATCGGCCATGGTGTTGGTTTGTGTTTTCTTGTTGGCGTGCTGGGCTCAGGCGCAGCCGTCGGACCCGGGCG
>JBAVIH010000624.1:0-7779 GCA_049686695.1 Bryobacteraceae bacterium
ACTTTTTGTTAGGCAGAATATTTCCTGCCGCGTCCCGCTTGCCTTCCCAGGTGTCGTCAATGTTGATGTAGACGTACCCGGCGTCTCGCATGCCATTGCTGGCCATGGTATCGGCTATCTCACGAACCACCGCATCGCTGACTTTGCCCTCGAAATGGTTCCAACTGTTCCATCCCATCGGGGAAGTTGCGGCCAGCCCGTTGTCAGGCACCCGGTGGGCGGGCCGCTCCGGCTCTGGTACAGGAGAACGCCCGCATGGCCCACAGCTTGTGACACGAGCCGGCAGCACTCTTCGAGTTGTGCCACGTACGGGCTGGTTGCGAGAGACCTGGACAAGTCATCCACGGATGACGTAGCCGGGCAGCTTGGAATCTCGGTCGTCGCCGCCGAGTCCCGCCTGTTGCGCGCGCGCGCCGAGTTGAGGCGGCGCATGGAGCGCCACGGGGAGATCGTCCCGGCGTGACCCGTCATTTCAACAGCGTGGCAACCTGGCGGGAAAGCGTCACATAGGCTTCTTCGTCGAATGGCCCGGCATGCAGCCAACGCACGATGCCGTGCCGGTCCAGAAGAATCAGATAAGCCGCATCCGGCAACTGAAAGCCCAGCCGTTGTTTCCAGGGGTCCGTCCCGCCGTAGGCCGTGATTACGTGCTCGTAATCGTTCCGTGGAGTGCCTTTGCGCATCCCGCTATCGATGAACCACTTTCCCAGGCGGGCGATGCCGCCGATCATGGGGACCTCGTAGAATGTGACACGCGGCTGATCGCCGAAGTCCTTGCGGAATCGGCCGACCCACGCTTCCACCGCGAAGCGGGACTCGTAGGTGAAGCCCATGGCAAGCAGGGCGACGCGGCCGGAAGCGGCGTCCGGCAGAATGGCGGGCCGGCCCGTGAGGAAGTCGCCCTTCAAGTTCGGCAGGGGCTGGCCCGGAGAGAGAATCGGAATCATGGATAAGGTCATCAGGATTATCGGGAGCATACTTCGGAGCTGCAGCTTTTCGCGGTCGCGGGTGGATAAGTTTTCAGGTCCAGGATCGGGATCACGATTCTGCGACGCAGGAAACCAGCTCTCATTGTGCCCGTCTCCACAGAATCGTTTCCGCCGGTTCGTCCCTCCGCAGGCGCATCAGTTGAATAAGAACGTAGAGAGACACCGCGATGTTGCCCAAGCCCATGATCAGCAGAAACCACAAGATGCGCACCCAGGTCTTCGACTCCTTGTAGACCACCCACACATAGAAGGTCAGAAAGCCGAAGTAGGCATCCCACAGCGTGGCAACCGCCCATGGATTAGCCGCAAAGCCCCGCCAGGCTCCCCAGAGGCTCACGGCCAGGCTGGTCCGAATGGTCATCACGGTCATCCAGAGGAAGATTCCACCAAACAGCAGCTTTAGGAACAGCTTCATCGCGCTGACTCCCGGGAACGCGCGGCCTTCCATCTGGTAAGATGCCGCTCGAAGTCCGTGAGATCTTCAAGTATCAACGTGCCCCCGCGCGCCACGCCGTCGAACACCTCGGCTGCGCCAGTCCCGCCGGCCCACAACTCCGTGGAGACGGGAAGTTCGGAAACGAGCCAGGCCATCTGGCGTTTGACTTCGGGCGTGGCGTTAGTATTCATGACGCCGAGAGTGACCACATTCGCTGCGCACTTCTTAGCGGCGGAGAGGATCTCTGCGGCCGGCAGATTGGGACCGAGGTAGGTGATCCGGAAATCATGAGCGACGGCGAGCATCGCCGCGGCGAGAATACCGAACTCGTGCAGCTCGCCCGATGGCGTCGTCAACAACATCCGGGCGCCGTTGCCCGGCCTTTGCAGGCGGACCAGACCACCCAGGAGATTGCGCAGGCAGGCGGAGAACAAGTGTTCCTGCGCGATTTGGAACGAGCCGTTCGCCCAGTTCTCTCCCGTCAGCCGCATCAGCGGCAACGCTACTTCGTGAATCAACGCGGTTGGGGTCAGCAGCAGTGCCAGCCTGCCGAGTTCGTCATTTACGGCCGAGAGGTCAAACGCCGCTATGGCGTCCAGCAAGGGTTGGAGTGTGGGATTCGCGCCAGGCTGGCCGGGCGCAGGCGGTTGGCCATGGCTGGACGAAAACGGCGTGCGGACCAGATCCCGAAGTTCCGCGTCGGGAAGTGCGGCTACTTGCCCAATCGCGTGCCCGCCATCCACCGCCGTCCGGAGGAGCTGGAGCCGCCGGACTTCCGCGTCACTGTACAGCCGCCCCCGTGCGGTCCGGTCCGGCGTCACGGCATGGTAGCGCCGCTCCCACGCGCGCAACGTCTCGATCGGAATTCCGGTGAGCTTCGCAACGGCCCGGATGGGATAGAGAGTAGGCATATTTGGCTTGCTGTCTCTTAGCTTTGCAGGATCAGCACATTTTGTCAAGCTTTTGTACTAGACAATTAATTGACAAACGCAGGACAGAAGCAGTAAGCTCGGTTTGTGAGCAATCGGGATAGTCTGTCTGGCGGCTACCGTTTCGGGGTGGTCTCACTGTTTGTGCTGTTGCACCCCAAGCGAGGTCAGGCGTGCGATCCTCGGTGTGGCGCACCGCAACCACGGAGCCTGCGAGGCGTGCCTCAGGCAACTCGGCTGGCGCGAATTCGCATACCTTCTGCTGTATCACAACCCCGAATCACCGCACCAGGCGATCCGGCCGGAATTTGCTGCCTTCCCCTGGCGGATGCACGCGGAACACCTCGAGGCGTGGAAGCGCGGCAAGACCGGCTACCCATTGGTGGACGCCGGGATGCGGGAGTTGTGGCACACCGGCTGGATGCAGAACCGGGTGCGGATGGTCGGCCGCGTCGTTCCTGGTCAAGCACCTGGTGATCGACTGGCAGGCAGGCGCAGCGTGGTTCTGGGACACTCCGGTGGACGCGGATCTGGCCAACAACTCGCTCGGCTGGCAATGGGTCGCGGGTTGCGGCGCCGATGCCGCGCCATACTTCCGCATCTTCAACCCGGCCATTCAGGCAGGAAAGTTCGATCCCGGCGGCGGCTATATCCGGCGCTGGGTTCCGGAGTCGCAGAGCCCCATACCGATCGTCGACCACCGCGAGGCCCGTGAGCGCGCCCTGGCGGCGCTCGAGAGAATCAGAAGATGAAGCTCCAAAACTATCGTCGCTTGCCCTCACTTTCCTTGAAGAGCAGCAACTCTCGCCATCTCCGCATCCTTTCCTTCTAATGATATCCTGCAGGGTCGGTGTGACGAGTACATCAGTTGGCGGCGTGGCTGGGCGCCGCGTGGAAGCTGCATTTGGAGGGAGCTCTGCCGCGATGAGCGATTTCTTGACGTACATCCGTTGTGTTACTGAATGACTCAACCTCTTGCTTAGAAGAGTCCACGTTCACGCCCATGTGTTGGCAGAGTTTCTGCAACATTTGGAGGATTGTTGTCAGTTCCTGTTCGGAAAGCATGCCGACCTGAAGATCCAAATGCGAGCGGCGTTCGGACTGACGGGCCATTCGACTTTGACTGATGAGCACAAAGATGGTCAAAAAAACGCTTTCGGAAGAGACGACGAGAGCTAGGACACCGAACGAAAATGGATCGAACACCGTGAGCCCGCGGATCACATTGAGATTGACCAGGCTCCCCCGGAGATCAGGATCAACTGCCCCAGCAGGAATCCCATGTTGCCTACAAGTTTTGTAATAACGTCGCTAACTCGCTCCGTGGGAGTCCGACGATCAAGCGCGTCACGCTCCAGCTTGGCGATTGCATCGATGTTGTACTCCGTCGGATGCGCAGCAGCTTGGCGTGGCAGTGGATTGGTCATGGGCTAACTCCTGGAAGACGTCCTGTTCAGATACTGCGCACCGCCTGAGACTCCGGCTGCCTCCTTGGGTGCGGGGTTGCGCCAACAGCCGTCCGGAGCGATCAACTCGTCAGCCTCCTTCGGTCCCCAACTGCCGCGTCTGTAGGGGCGAGTCCGGTGGTGCGCCTTGAGGACTGGCTCGACCACCGCCCAGGCGGCCTCGACCGCATCCTCGCGAGTGAAGAGCGCTCCATCGCCCGCCATCGCGTCGCCCAAGAGCCGCTCATAGGGCGGTTCCTCACCCGGCTGCTCTTCGGACAGGTAGAGTTCTCTCTGGTCCCCTACGAACTCCTTGCCTGCGAGCTTGACGCGAGCGGCCAGAGCGATGGCCGAGCTGGGGGAGAGCCGGAAGCGCAGGTAGTTGGCCCAGCCTGTCGTTGGCGCTGAGTCGGCGAAAAGCCTCTGCGGGGGCGGCTTCAGTTCCACCAGGATCTCGGTTGCGGTCTCGGCAAGGTATTTGCCGGAGCGCAGGTACCAGGGCACCCCCTCCCAGCGCCATGACTCTATGAAAAGCCGCAGGGCGCAGAATGTCTCGACGTCGGAGTGCTTCGCGACGCCTGGCTCCTTCCGATAGCCCGCGTACTGACCGCGCACTAAGTCGTCACGATTCAGAGGGCGCATGGCCCGAAGGACCTTGGCTTTCTCTCTATGAACGGCTCCAAAGTCCCTCTCGGCCGGGGGCTCCATGGCCAGTAGCGCGACGATCTGGAAGAGGTGGTTCTCGATCACGTCGCGCAGACAGCCGGCGCTTTCGTAAAACGCGCCGCGACCCTTCACGCCGAAATCCTCCGACAAGGTTATCTGGACGCTGGCCACGTAGTTGCGGTTCCAGATCGGCTCCAGGAACGAATTGGCGAATCGGAAATAGAGGATATTCATGATCGCCTCCTTTCCGAGGAAATGGTCAATGCGGAAGACCGAGTCTTCCGGGAACACCGTCCGTGCCACTGTGTTGAGCTCCCTGGCGGAGGCAAGATCGCGCCCGAACGGCTTTTCGACAATCACGCGGGCATGCTCGGCCAGGTTCGCGGCACCAAGTCCTTCGATCACCATTTCGAAGAGCGAGGGCGGAATAGCGAGGTAGTGCACCGGGCGTCGAGCGTTATCCAGCGCCCTTTTAATCGCCGCGAACGTGTTCGGGTCATCATAATCCCCACTCACGTACTGGAACAGGGACAAAAGCTGGCGAAGAGCACGCTGGTTATCGACTCCGCCCGATCGCTCGATGCTGTCCGTCACGCGGTTGTGCAGACGCTCCAGACTCCACTTGGGGAGGGCGACGCCGATTACCGGCGCCTTGAGGGTGCCGTGTTTCACCATCGCATAGAGCGCCGGAAAGATCATCTTGTGGGCGAGATCGCCCGTCACTCCGAATAGCACCAGCGCGTCCGAGTGGGAGGAGGCTCTCATGACTTCTTCTCGACATGGCCGCCGAACCCAAATCGCATCGCGGAGAGTAACTTGTCTGCGAAGTCCTCTTCCCCTCTTGATGCGAACCGCTGGTAGAGCGCCGCGCTCAGCACAGGGGCTGGGGCTCCTTCGTCGATGGCAGCAGTAATGGTCCACCGGGCTTCCCCGGAATCGGACACGCGGCCGGAAAACTCGGAGAGATCGTGCTGCCCGAATAGTGCGGTTGCGGTCAGGTCCAGCAACCATGAGGCGATCACACTGCCGCGACGCCAAACTTCGGAGATATCAGCCAGATTGAAGTCGTATTGATAATGTTCCGGATTGCGCAGGGGCGTCGTCTCGGCATCGACGCTCCGGGCACTCTTGCCCACGTTGGCGTGCCGCAGGATGTTCAGCCCCTCGGCATACGACTCCATGATGCCGTATTCGATGCCGTTGTGGACCATCTTGACGAAATGGCCTGCGCCGGAAGGTCCGCAATACAGGTAGCCATCTTCTGCCGTGCCGGAGGAATTCTCGCGGCCCGGCGTGCGTGAAATATCGCCGCGTCCCGGCGCAAGCGTCTTGAAGACCGGATCCAGGCGGCGGACGGGTTCGGCTTCACCGCCAACCATTATGCAGAAACCACGCTCGACACCCCACACGCCACCGCTGGTTCCAACATCAAGGTAATAGACACCTCGCGGCTTGAGTTCCTCGGCGCGGCGGATGTCGTCGATGTAGTAAGAATTCCCTCCATCCACGACGATGTCGCCCTTCTGCATTTGGGCGCAGAGGCCGTGGAGTGTGTCGCCAACCGCCGCCGCGGGCACCATCAACCATGCCGCCCGTGGAGGCTTCAGTTTTGCCGCGAAGTCCTCTAGAGATGCGGCTCCGGTCGCGCCTTCCTTCGCTAGGTCCCTCACGTTATCCCGGTTCTTATCGAAGACGACGCATTGGTGGCCGCCGCGTTGCAGACGGCGAACCATGTTGGCGCCCATCCTCCCCAGACCGATCATTCCAATCTGCATTTTTCGGCTCCTTCCCTTTCAAAGACGGACCAGGTGTGTTCCGAGCAATGGCTGCGGATGATCTGGCCGGGACCAATCTGCGCTGGGGCGCCCAGATAGCGGGCTTGATCACGAATCCGTATTCGTGGGGTCAACTTGCCGGACTCATGGATCGGCATCAATATGATGCAATCAGGGCGGTCATTGAGTGGGGACGACGGGGGCACTACGCCAGCAATGCGACGTCCGAATTAGAATTGCCCGATGACTTTCCAATCTCCTGTTCAAGATGTCCGGCCGATCAGTAGCCAGAAAACTCTTCCGCGCGAATGCTGTCATCATCAACTCCAGCCTCATGGATCATCGTGTGGAGGCTCTTAACCATCTCCGGCGGCCCTGCTATGTAGTAGATGGGCGAGACGGCATCCGTCAGATACCTTGCGAGCATCGCCTGACGGATCTGGCTGCTCTCGCCCTGCCAGGACCGATGCGACTTAGCCATTTCAGTCATGCAGGCGACCAACCGGTAGTTCGAATTCTCTTTCTCCAGAGCCTGCAGTTCATCGAGAAACGGAGCGTCCTCCGGCCGGCGGTTCGAGTAGAAAAGGAAGATCCGGTGAGGAAGCTTCTCTTTCGCCGCCTGAGCCACAATTGAGCGGAACGGCGTGATGCCGATGCCGCCCGCCAGAAACACGGCCGTTCGTTTAACATCATGATGGAGCGTCAGGTCGCCGGACGGTCCATCGAGCTTGACGGCCGAGCCAACCGGCATCGTCTTTAGCACTCGCTTGAACGCCGTATCGCGCATACGGGTGGCCACCATCAGGGTCTTTTCATAGGGAGCGCTCGCGATGGAGAACGCCCGCGTATTTCCTTCGGCATCCGTCTCTGAAGGATCGAGCAAACTCATATCGAGGAACTGGCCTGCCTCGAACACCCAGTTCGACGGCTTTTCAAAGCGGAACGCGGTCGTGCCTTCGGCGACTTCATGCCGGCCCACAAGTTTCGACAGAGTGACCGGCAAGGCTGTGGCGCTCGTCATGGGGTTTCCTTCTCGTAGTGCATCTTGCCATTCATAGGGTTCCCGTGAACCCTCCAGCACGTCACGGGCCAATGCATTCCGAATGACATTCCGCCGAAGCGTCCTGCGCGGCTGGTCCAACTCAATTGCCATGCGGATCGCATGGCCGCTGCTGCTGACTGCCCTGGCGCTACTGCGGTGCGCAAAGCGGGTTCACTCGAATGGGCGGCGCGATTGCGCAACATGGCGGGGCACCAACAAAACATGCACTCCCAGTGACCGGCCTTGCATCTGTGCGCGTTGATCTACCTGTCGAAGCTCGCGGAGCTTCAGTTCGTACCGGTCTTATCCGCAGCCTCCGGGTACAAAGCGTTCAGTTTTGCGGCGAGTTCAATGTCTTTCGCGCTGATACCGCCAACATCGTGGGTCGCAAGGTCAACGGTCAGTCGATCGTATACGTTCAGCCACTCGGGGTGGTGTCCCATGGCTTCGGCCACAATGGCGCCGCTGGCCATAAAGCCGAAAGCGCGAACGAAATC
>JBAVIH010000625.1:0-3882 GCA_049686695.1 Bryobacteraceae bacterium
GTGCATAGCGGAGTGTCCTGGTCCGGAACGCCGGCGAATACCCTTCCTCGGCAGCATACTAACTGAGCGATTTCATCGATGTGACACTCCGCTCACGCAATGGTTACAAAAACAGAGTTTTGCTCCCCATTTGTTTCGTCGCTCCCTGACATGGAATTGTCATCAAGAAATCCGTCAAAGACAGTTATCCTGACCGTGATGAAGACGAAGATCGAGCGCGCGAACTTGTTCGAAGCAGTACGCAGCACAGAGGGATCCCAGGTGTTTGACCTGGCGGATCGCGCCATTAGGCCGGTCGGAGCATGAGACTCCAGGGGGTAGTTTTCGACTGGGCGGGCACCATCGTCGATCACGGCAGCAGGGCGCCCGTTGCCGCATTGCAGGACGTGTTCGCCGGAGCGGGGGTCGCGGTCACGGTCGCCGAAGCGCGCCTGTCGATGGGGATCGCCAAAAAGGACCACATCCGCTGCATCCTCGAATTGCAGCGCGTGACGGAAGAATGGCGGCGCAAACGCGGGGTCGCGCCGGCCGAAACGGATGTGGAGGCGCTCTATGCCGAGTTTGTCCCGAAACAGACCCAGTGTCTCGGACGCTTCTCGGGCGCTATCGCGGGCGTACCCGAAACTTTCGAGGGACTGCGGTCTCGCGGCGTCAGAATCGGATCCACCACCGGCTACACGCGACCGATGCTCGAGTTTCTCGTTGACCGCGCACGCGAACAAGGCTTCGCGCCGGACTGCGCAATTTGTCCCGGAGATGTGCCGGGAGGTGGCCGCCCTGCGCCGTGGATGTGTTACCTGAATGCGATTCGGCTCGAGGTAAGTCCGCTCTGGTCGACCGTGAAAATCGGCGACACGCCGAGCGACATCGAGGAGGGTTTGAACGCCGGCATGTGGACGATCGGTGTCACCCGCACGGGCAACGAAGCTGGTTTGACCGTGGAGGAATGGAACTCGGCAACCGCCGCCGAACGGAGTGAAGTGATTACGCGGGCGCGGACGCGTCTGCTGGATGCGGGCGCACACTACCTTGTCGAAAGCGCGGGCGAGTGTCTGGATGCGATCGATGAGATCGCCGGCCGGATTTCGTCGGGCGAACGGCCGTAAGCCGGTGGTGCCCGCGAGCGTGGTGCAGCACTCCCCAGCGCAGCTCCAAACAGTTGTTTCCGGCCGGTTCGAGAGATGGCGCGCGCTCACTGTCGCTCTGATGGTGACTGGCTACGCCGGATATTATCTCTGCCGCTCGGACCTGGCGGTAGCCATGCCACTGCTGATCGCCGAGATGGGGAAGAGAGGCATCGCGCCCAATGATGCCACGATTCGGCTGGGCACGATCGCATCGCTGGGAGTGCTGGCCTACGCGATAGGCAAGTTTCCCAGTGGGTGGCTGGCCGATTTTCTGGGCGGCCGGCGCAACTTCCTGTTCGGCATGGCGGGGTCCATCCTGTTCACCATCCTGTTCGGTCTTGCCGGTGGGATTCCCCTCTTCACGTTGGCCTGGATCGGTAATCGGTTGACTCAGTCGATGGGTTGGGCCGGAATGGTCAAGATCACGTCTCGCTGGTTCTCTTACTCTTCATACGGAGCCGTGATGGGGATCGTCAGCCTGAGTTTTCTCTTTGGCGACGCCGCCTCGCGTGAGTTCATGTCCTGGCTGATCGGCGCCGGGCTCGGCTGGCGCGGCATATTCTATGCGGCCGCCACAACTCTCGGCCTTCTGTTGCTGGTCAACCTCGTTCTGCTCAAGGAGACGCCGGAACGAATCGGCTGCCCCGAACCTCCGGACAATCCCGCGAACCTGTTCCAGCCGGCAGGGGATAAGCATGCGCCCGAAAGTCTGCGCTCGCTGTTGAGGACCTTTGCGCGCAGCCGCGTTTTCTGGCTGGTGTGTTTGCTATCCTGCGGCATCACCATCCTGCGCGAAACCTTCAACCTGTGGACGCCAACTTACTTCACGCAATCGGTGGGACTCACGGTGGCAGACGCCGCACAGAAGAGCGCCCTGTTCCCGTTGTTTGGCGGCATCTCCGTGCTGGTGGCTGGTTTCCTGAGCGATCGCCTCGGCAAAGGCGGACGCGCCGCGATTATCTCTTGCGGAATGCTGCTCGCAGCGCTGGTGCTGTTCGTGCTGGCGAATTCGAGTTTTGGAGGCTCGAAAGTCGTACCCGTCGTTCTGGTCACTTTGGTTGCTTTCGTAATGACCGGGCCATACTCCTACCTGGCGGGCGCCATCTCGCTCGACTTCGGCGGCAAGCAGGGAAGCGCCACGGCGTCCGGGCTGATTGACGGTGCCGGATACCTGGGAGGAGTCCTTGCCGGGAACAGTTTCGCCAGCGTTTCTGTGACGTGGGGCTGGAAAGGCGGTTTTGCCTCACTAGCTGCCGTGGCTCTGCTCTCGAGCGTCGCCGGCGTGGCCTATCTCAACCACCAGAGACGGGCAGTGTGATCGATGCCAGGCGACTGCGGCAAAGACGAGAACTTACTTTATGACGACTACTAAATTGCTATTCACGCCCGGACCCCTCACGACTAGCGCTAAAGTGAAGGCCGCCATGTTACGCGATGCAGGTTCGCGCGACCCCGATTTTCTCCAAACGGTGCGCGAGATTCGCGAGCGGCTACTGGCGCTCGGCGGGGCGGCCACACCCAACGCCGCAGACGAATACGAATGCGTGCTGATGCAAGGCAGCGGCACCTTCGCCATCGAATCGGTGATTTCCTCGGCGATTCCTCGCGAAGGCAAGCTACTGGTCCTGGTGAACGGGGCGTATGGACGCCGCATCGCGCAGATGGCGCGCGTTCACGGGATTGAAACCGAAACGGTGGAAGTGCCCGAGAATCGCAAGATCTCGCCCGAAGCTGCCGCGGAGGGTCTCGCGGCATCGGCGGGCATCACCCACGTGGCGGTGGTTCATTGCGAAACCACCACCGGCATTCTCAACCCGCTCGAGGCGATTGGCGCCACGGCGGAGCGGGCGGGCGCGGTGTACATCGTCGATGCCATGAGCAGTTTCGGGGCAATCCCGCTGGATCTCGCCGCGGCGCGCATCGATTTCCTGATTTCGTCGGCGAACAAGTGCGTCGAAGGCGTTCCCGGCTTCGGGTTCGTGCTGGCGCGTCGCCGCCGGTTACTCGAAGCGAAAGGACGAGCACGCACGCTGAGTCTCGATCTGCATGCGCAGTGGGCCGGATTCGAATCCGACGGCCAGTTCCGCTTCACTCCGCCGACGCATACGTTACTGGCATTCCATCAAGCCCTGCTCGAACTGGAAGCAGAAGGCGGCGTGGCCGGCCGGGCCGCTCGCTATCGCACCAATCACGCCGTGCTGATGCGCGGCATGGCGGAGTTGGGGCTGGAGGCATACCTGGCGCCCGACGATCAAAGCTACATTATCACCGCGTTCCGCTATCCCGAGCACCCGCGGTTTCGGTTCGAAGAACTGTATGGGCGGCTGAGCGAATTGGGATTCATCATTTATCCCGGCAAGCTGACTAGAGAGCCCTGTTTTCGCATTGGAACCATCGGTCGGTTGTCGCCTGCGGACATCGACGCGCTTCTCTCGGGCGTGCGGCGCGTTCTGCAGGAGATGGGAGTAGTACCCGCCGTCCGCGTCATTCACTGATCGCCGCCGTCTTCCCTCGCCGGACGAGCCTCGCGCATGAAGGCGGCCCTCACCCCAGTTTCGGACTCCGAAGAACCCCGAGAGCGCTGCCTACTGAAGGCGGGGGACGGCAATTCTGACGGCCGGACCCCTCAATGCCTGACGGAGACCCTAGCCCACGCTTGTCAATGAGCCGGCGGCTGGAGATCCATCCTGCTGACGCGAGTCGACTGCAAGCAAGGGAAACACAACCTTGAAGACGGAGCCCGCGTTCTCTTTGC
>JBAVIH010000626.1:0-4191 GCA_049686695.1 Bryobacteraceae bacterium
CGTTTTGTCACGGTTTTGGCACGGTAACAATGAGACGCCCTTGCGCCTCTCCCAAAAGTGGTTTAGAATCAGATAGGTAGAATGTCGGGGCGTAGCGCAGCCTGGTAGCGCACCTGCCTTGGGCGCAGGGGGTCGGGCGTTCAAATCGCCCCGCCCCGACCAATAGAATCAGTAATTTAAAGACATTTTCAAGGAGTCGCAGGGTGCCATTTAGGTGCATATTCTCTGCGGCTCCAAGACACCAGCGTGCAGATGGCAAACACGCAGGACGGGCTTGGGAGCACCGCCGGCACGCACGGCAAGCTCACAGCGCCCTTCGCTGGTGCCGGCCCATCCCCACCGACGCCGGGCGCTTGGATCGTCCCGCAGCGCCAAAATTCACCGGGCAGACGATTCGACTTTCGTCGTTCTTAAGAGGCAACCAGAGCGCCGATCCCCAAGCCAACCCAGGGTTGCAGTGAGCGTCTGTCCGGTCGCAAAACAAGACAATCGCATCCTGTCGCCGGTCATTCCAGAGCAATCGTAATCGCCCCGGCGACGATGAGGAGTCCACCGATCCCTTTCCCCAACGTCAGCCGCTCACCCAAAAACAGGGCGGCGAACACGATCACGAGCGCCACACTCAGCTTGTCAATCGGCGCAACTCGTGAAGCTGGACCGACCTGGAGAGCGTGAAAATAGCACAGCCAGGACAAGCCGGTAGCGAGACCAGAAAGAACCAGGAAGATCGACGATTTGCTCGACAATGCCTGAAATCCCGCTGGTGGTCGGGTGGCGAATGCGAGGAACCATGTAAACACCACGACAACGGAAGTCCTGACCGCCGTGGCGAGATTCGCATCAATCCCGGCGACACCGAGCTTCGCCAGGATTGCGGTGGCGGCGGCGAACAAAGCAGAAAGAAGGGACCACGTGAGCCATGTCATGAGGATCAACGTAGCACGCACTCGGCGCTGGTTCCAGACAGCCAACTCGCCAGAACACACGCCGAAACATCGCTCCGAGCACGCACAATCGCACCCACGCGCCACAGAACTGCCCGTTCAGCAACGCCGTCATCGAAGGGGCTTTGAGACAGCTCTAATCTCCACTACGAAAGCCTCCATCGCATCGAAGAACTGCGACAATGACCGGCGCTGTTTGAGCAACGACATCTCGAACGAAGGCCGTCCATTGACCGCATCGGGTGAAATCACAATGCCGGGCATGACGCTCAACCCAGATGCCAAGGTCTCCCGCTGTCCTTGTGGGAAAGAGCGTTGACGAAGGAATTGGAATAAAATCTCGATCCGACCAGTCGTCCGGCCATCGCCCCACCAAGTCGTTGGGCAGTGCGTTTGTGCCCAATCCAAAATGCTAGTCGCAAGAGAAACAGCTTCGGGACCCCGCCGTTCAAGTAGTGCTGCAAAAAACGATTCACGGTCCCAGCGTCCTGACATCCGGCCACTTACTGTCGTGACCCTCTTGGAAGAGCGAATTACGCTTGATACGAGGGTACGAACATCCGTTCCAACGTACTGCCGGATCTCGATTGCCAAGCGTCGCATCGACTTCCAGAATCCCGCTGATCCTGCCCTCTCTTTCCAACCGCGCAAGGACGTCCGGAGGAGCCTGCTGCTGTATCATTTGCGCATAGTTAATTTTCCTGTAAAGCTCTCCCGGCAGTACGTCACCAAACACAACGAAGTTCCTGACGTAGAACGCGCCAATCAGAAGTGACGGCACAGCCACGGCGGCGAGGCCCGTTCTCCAGCGGCCTCGGGTTACCCACAATAGCAGCGCGGCAAGGATCAGAAACCAGATGAGGTGGTACACACCTCTAATGCCGACCACCATAGCCAACGCAGCAAATAGGAGCAGGCCGTCGCGGAGCCTGGTCGCACGAACGTAGCGCTCCACAACTGACCTCTTACGGAAGCGCCGCGGGTGGTACGCCGCGCTGGTCGCCCGACAGCCAGTGGATCGCGTTCGACTCACGCGTGGAAGGGCGCGCCCAAGTCTACGTGATTCTGGCGGACGGCGGCGGCCAGCGCCGCATGACCGACGATCCCTCTGACGATATGACACCGATCTGGTCACGCGATGGGCGCTCCGTCTACTTCGCATCGGACCGTAGCGGCCGGGTCGAAACCTGGAAAATGCCGGCCACGGGTGGGCCGGCTGCGCAGGTCACACGCGCTGGCGGCGGGACCGCGTTCGAATCGGCGGACGCCAAATACCTTTACTACTTTAAGTCCTCCGCTCATGCCGGCGACTCAGGCCCCGTGTTCCGCATGCCCGTGGACGGCGGACCGGAGGTTCAAATACTGCCGCAGGTGGCAGTGTGGAACGATTTCGGCATCACCGCGAAAGGGATCTACTTCACCCCGGACGAAAGGACCATTCAGCGTTTGGACTTCTCCAGCGGTCGGACAAGCACGCTGGCCACGGTCGATAAAAGCATTGGTGGCCTCTGTGTTTCGCCGGACGAAGCGTTCGTGGTGTGGGGGCAGCTCGAGCAAGGCGAGGCGGAGCTAATGCTGGTGGAGGGGTTCCGCTGATTTGATCGCAGCCGCTCAGGAAGTAATCCGCATGTCGCCAAGGCGAGAACCGCTGATGTGCTCGCTGGCCCGAAACGCTAGTGCTGTATCGGAAGCGACCCGGCGCGTGCAGATTCCGACGACAGAAGTAAATGCCGACCGCCGGGTCGCTTTCGATACAGCCGTTTGAAGTGAGCCTATTGGGGACGTTGGCTGTTATGGGGTTTGAATCTCGGCGAGAGGGATGAAGGAGACCGGAAGTGTGCTGCGGTCTGGTTGGGGAGCACGAAACAGACGGCACGCGAGAGAACTCGCAGGTGATGGAGTTGCGGTGTTGGCGCGCCGGCACACCTTGGGCATGGGCGCCGTAGCGCGTGGAAGGTTCGAGCTGAGAAAGATCGAGTTAGCATGGCTGCGGACCCGGGGGAGGCGCACGCATGCGCGCCTCGACAGCGGAAAGCCGTTCGGTCACGACCATGGGCCCCTGGCAGAGAGGGCATTTCCAAAGGGGAGACGTTCCTCCGTCGCTGCTCTGGCGGACTTCGATTGACGCCTTGCCGGAGGTGGCAGCCAGCAATTCCAAGCAGCGCGGCAACAGCGTAGTACGCCGACGGTGAGCCAAGAACCCGAAGTAGCGGATGCGCACGAAGCCCGGCGGCAGCACATGTAGAAAGAAGCGGCGCAGAAACTCGTCGACGGACAAGCGCGCCAAACGCTTCTTGTTTTTGCGTGCCGAGTCGCGCCACCGGAAGGTAACGACGCCATCGGCGAGTGCCACGAGGCGGTGGTTGGAGATGGCAATGCGATGGGTGTAAGCGCCGAGATAGTGCAGGACATGCTCAGCGCCGCCAAAAGGTCGCTTGGAGTAAACCACCCAATCGGAGCGGAACAGGGAACGGAGCAACGCAGCGAACGCTTTTGGCATCTGCAGGCAGGCCAGTGCTCCGGGAAAAGCGAGTTTGCCGTCGCGGTGGAGTTGGCGAAGACCGGCGACAAACTTGCCGCGGAACACTCGGCTGAGGACCTTGACCGGGAGGAAGAAATGAGGCGGCGCGCCGACCCAGCGGGTGTGATCGGAAGCCAGACCGCCGGCCGGAACGACACAGTGAACATGTGGATGATGGAGGAGTTGCTGGTTCCAGGTATGGAGCACGCTGAAGAAACCGATTTCCGCGCCGAGGTGGCGCGGATCGCGAGCGACGGCTAACAGCGTTTCGGCGCTGGTGCGGAACAGCAGGCCATAGATCTCGCGCTTGTTCCGCAGGGCCAGCGGCGCCAGTTGGCGCGGCAGCGTAAAGACCACGTGGACATAGCGCGTCGGTAAGAGGTCGCGGCGGCGCGCCGCCAACCAACGGTCACGCGCGCCGGCCTGACACTTCGGACAGTGCCGGTTGCGGCAAGAGTTGAAGGAGATGGTTCGATGGCCGCACCGCGAACACTCATCGACGTGCCCGCCGAGCGCCGCCGTACGGCAGCGCAGGATGGCGTTGAGAACTTTCTGATGTACCCAGGAGAACCAACTCCGGCTGCGATCGAAGAAAGAGTCTCCTGCTGCGTTTGTCAACTTGATTTGGCCCCTTTTGATGCTCTGATCTGGCCCCACCTGGTATTTGCTTAATTTTTCCCGTTTTGGCCCTGACGGAAGGAGCCCGTAGGGCGACTGGAGTTAGGG
>JBAVIH010000627.1:0-6462 GCA_049686695.1 Bryobacteraceae bacterium
ACACGGGCAAGCTAAAGCATGCCCCACCAGCGAGTCCCGTGGCATTGGTGGGGCATGCTTTAGCTTGCCCGTGCCAGCGCCAGTTTCAGTAGGAAAATCGGCCGCGGCCCCAGGCTGCGCGCTACACTGTTGTCTGGGAGCACGCGAGCGTGGCTACGATCGCATCCATGGCATCCGAAGACGCCAGCAACCAGCGCTTCGAAGGGCTCGCGGCGGAGCAGCTCATCCGCGCCTTCCGCCTGATGCACACCGCCCGACGGCTGGACGACCGGGAGGTGGCGCTGAAGCGCCAGAACCGGATTTTCTTCCAGATCAGCGGCGCCGGGCACGAGGCGCTCCAAGTGGCCGCCGGCATGGCGCTGCGAGCCGGCGAAGATTGGATCTACCCTTACTACCGCGACCGCGCGCTGTGCCTGACGCTGGGCGTGACGCCGCACGAGATGCTGCAACAGTCCACCGGCGCGGCCGCCGACCCGGCCTCGGGCGGACGGCAGATGCCGTCGCACTGGGGGCATCCGCGGTTCCACATCGTTAGCGCGTCGTCGCCCACCGGCACGCAGTTCCTACAGGCGGTGGGCTGCGCGGAAGCCGGGCGCCACCACGGCCGCGCGAGCGAAGTCACGCTGGTCGCCTCCGGCGAAGGCGCCACCAGCGAAGGCGAATTCTGGGAGGCGCTCAACGCCGCCTGCCTGGGCAGCCTGCCGGTTCTGTTCCTGGTGGAAGACAACGGCTATGCCATCTCCGTCCCCGTCGAGGCCCAGACCGCGGGCGGCAGCATTTCGCATCTCGCCGCGGGCTTTCCGGGGCTGCTCCGCCAGGAGGTGGACGGCACCGATTTTCTGGCCTCGTATCGCACCATGAAGACCGCCGTGGAATGGTGCCGGGAAGGGAAGGGGCCGGCGCTGGTGCACGGGCACGTCATCCGGCCCTACTCGCACTCGCTTTCCGACGACGAACGCCTCTATAAAACCGCCGCCGAGCGCGCCGCCGAAGCCGAGCGCGATCCGGTCCTCCGCTTCCCTAAATTCCTCATCGACGAGGGCGTCATCGACCGGTACATGCTGCAGCGCATCACCCACGAAATCGACGAGGAGGTGCATGCCGCCACCCGCCAGGCGCTGCTCGACGAAGCGCCGGCGCCGGAAACCGCGCTGACCCACCTCTACTCGGACACCATCGATCCGACGGCCGACGCGTTTATCGCGCGGGCGCATTTCAGCGGGCCGCCAATGACCATGGTGGATCTGCTGAACGCGACGCTGCACGAGGAAATGCGCCGCAACCCCGCCGTGGTGGTCTTCGGCGAAGACGTGGCCGATTGCAGCCGCGAAGCCTCTCTGAGCGAGGTGAAGGGCAAGGGCGGCGTCTTCAAAGTCACCGCCGGTTTGCAGCGCGAATTCGGTTCGCGGCGCGCCTTCAACAGCCCGCTGGCGGAAGCCGGCATCGTGGGCCGCGCCATCGGGATGGCCACCCGCGGGTTGAAGCCGGTGGCCGAGATCCAGTTCTTCGACTACATCTGGCCGGCCATGATGCAGCTTCGCGACGAACTGGCCACCATGCGCTGGCGTTCCCACAACGGATTCGCCTGCCCGGCGGTGATCCGCGTGGCCATCGGCGGTTATTTGAACGGCGGCGCCATGTACCACAGCCAGTGCGGCGAAGTGGAGTTCACCCACATTCCAGGGCTGCGGGTGGTGATGCCATCCTGCGCGATCGACGCCTGCGGCCTGCTGCGCACCGCGCTACGCGCCGACGATCCGGTGCTGTTCCTCGAGCACAAGCGGCTGTACCGCGAGCCATACAACCGCTCGCCGCACCCGGGCGTGGATTTCACCATTCCGTTCGGCCGCGCCCGCTTGGTGAAGCCAGGGCGCAGTCTCACCATGGTGACTTATGGCGCGCTGGTCCAGAAGGCCCTGGTGGCGGCCGCCCACATCGAGCGGCGCGCGCCCGCGGCCAGCATCGAAATTCTCGATCTGCGGACGCTGGCGCCTTACGATTGGCCGGCCATTCGCGCCTCGGTCGAAAAAACCAGCCGGGTCGTCGTGGCGCATGAAGACTGCCTGTCTTGGGGCTACGGCGCGGAGCTGGCGGCGCGCATCGGCGACGAGCTTTTCGACCGGTTGGACGCCCCGGTTCGCCGTGTCGGCGCGCTCGATACCTGGGTGGGGTATCACCCGCAACTGGAAAACGCCACTCTGCCGCAAACCGAAACTCTGATCGCCGAAATGGAGCGCCTGCTGAGCTATTGAATCGTGGCGCGGGCTGTCAAGCCTGCTGAGCCGAGATTCGTCTCGGCTTTTCCTTGGTGCGGTTAATAAGCCGAACCGGCGACAGTCCTTTTTCATGGGGAACGCCGCTGCGGCTCGTCCTTTTTGGGCGCACTACTCCCAAGGGTGAGCTGAGTCAGGCTTCGTGCGGCTAGCGCCTGCGATCCCAATCCCGGTCGCGGGCTATTTCCAGCATGCGGTTCTTCAAACGGGTCGACTGGCCCACGGCGGAATCGACAGTTTCAGGCGGAAGCGAGGACACCACGATGCTGACCTGAGTCAATCCGCTCGGAGCGGCGGTGCAAATGATCACGGCGTGGTGAGGGTTCATGTTGCCCCAGAGAATATTGTCGGTTCCCGGCGAGACGGTGTACCCCTCCCGTTCGAGCACGCGGGCGGCCCGGTGCATGCATCCGTCCACGGGCAGGCTGACCGTCAGCAAGCTGACACCCATGGGAGCTCCGGCGAAACACAAAGTCCCCGAGCAGAGCAGAGCGAAAACGGCAAGAAGAAAACCTAAGCGGATCATCCTATTCGACCTCCGTTTGCGGCTAAGCGTCGCACGCCCGCGATGCGTAACCGCCGAGTTGGGTAATCTGAGCCAGGATCTCCGTCTTGATCTCCCGGCCGCCGACCATTATACTCCCAATAGCTTCCAGCGGACCCGTTTATCTTGTCAGAAGCGGGCGCCAGAACGGGAATTCCGGCGATCGACATTCCTGAAGTCATGGAGCACTTATGAAGCGCAACACACTCGAGAAAAGATCTGCCCTGGTTCTCGCCGCTGTTCTCACTCTTGTCCCGGCGGCGTTCGGCCAGGCGCCGGCCGTTCCTTCCACTGATACGAGGCCGGCGGCTGCCGTGGCCGCCAGGCCGCCCGCCGGCGGATGGGCATTCGAAGTTGCCGCCATCAAGCCGGCCAAGATGCCCACGCCGGCCGACGTGATGAGCGGCAAGGCGCATGTCGGTATGAAGACCGATGCCGCGCGCGTTGACATCGGCTTCCAGTCTTTGACCGACTTGATCGGCTTGGCTTACAAAGTCAAGGACTACCAGATCTCCGGGCCGGACTGGATGAATGGCATGGACCACAGGTTCGACATTCTGGCCAAGATGCCGGAGGGCGCTACCAAAGAGCAAGTGCCGGAAATGTTGCAGGCGCTGCTGGCCGACCGGTTTAAGCTGGCGATTCACCATGACACGAAAGAGCGCTCCGTGTATGCGCTGGTGGTGGGCAAGGGCGGCTCGAAGCTGAAGGAACCGCCTGCCGATCCGCCGGCGCCGGCCGCGGCCGAGAAACCCGATGGTGCCCCGGGCGACGCCGGAACTGCGCCGGCCGCGGACGCGGCTCCCCAGTTCAACGTCAAGAGAAACAGCGACGGCTCGGGAACGGCCACCGTGCACGGACCGGATGGTAACGCCAAAATGAGCTTTGGGCCGAACGGCATGCACATGGACCTGGAGAAGATGACGATGGAAAAGCTGGCCGAGATGTTGGGGCGTTTTGTGGACCGGCCGGTGGTGGACATGACGGAGCTGAAAGGCAGCTATCAGGTTGGGCTGGACATCTCGATGGAGGATCTCAAGAACGTGGCCCGGAAGTTCGGCGCGGCGGTGCCGGGAGTTGGGCCCGCGAGCGGCGATGCGGGGAGCTTGCCCTCCGATGCGGCGTCGGATCCAACGGGCTCGGTCTTCTCGAGCGTGATGCAACTCGGCCTCAAGCTGGAACCGCGCAAGGCGCCGCTGGACCTGATCTTGATCGATCACATCGAGAAGACGCCCACCGAGAATTAGGTGGGGCATGCTTCAGCTTGCCAACGCCCGCTTGCGGGCGCGTTTTTTTTAAGAAAATCAGTTGGCCGGCGAAAGCGCCTGCCCCACTTCGGACTATAATTGCCCTATGCCTGAAACTTCATTTCCGCGTCGAAGCTTTCTGCGGGGGGTAACCGCGGCGTCGGCGTTATCGTACTCGCGCGTCTACGGCGCCAACGAGCGGATGCAGCTCGGCCTGATCGGCTGCGGCGAGCGCGGCCGCTACGACATGGGCAATTTCATAAAGACCGGCGCGGTGGAGGTGACCGCGCTGTGCGATATCTGGGGCGCGCAGATCGACAAGGCCAAACAGGACGCGCCCAACGCGCGCGCGTTCAGCGACCACCGCGCGCTGCTCGATAACAAGGAAATCGACTTGGTGCTGATCGGCACGCCCGACCACTGGCACGTGCCGATCTCGATCGACGCGCTCAACGCGGGCAAGGACGTGTTCGTGGAAAAGCCGCTGAGCCTGACCATCGAAGAGGGGCCGGCGGTGGTGAAGGCGGCGCGGATCGACAATCGCATCTGCCAGGTGGGCATGCAGCAGCGCTCCGGCCAGCACTATATCGAGGCCAAGCGCGAGTACATCGACAGCGGAAGAATCGGCAAGGTCACGCTGGCGCGCACCTGGTGGCACGGCAACGGCTACCATCTGCGTAAGGCGCCCGCCTCATTACAAACCATGCCGCAGGATCTGGATTGGGCGCACTACCTGGGGCGCCTGAAATGGCGCGACTGGGACCCGCAACAGTATTGGAACTGGCGCGCGTACCTGGATTTCGGCGGCGGGCAGGTGACGGACCTGTTCACCCACTGGATCGACGTGGTGCACATGTTCCTCGGCTCCGATTTGCCGGCCTCGGCCGTGGCGGCCGGCGGCGTATACAACTACAAGGACGGGCGCACGGCGCCGGATACGATCAACGTGCTGCTGGAATACCCGGCGCAATTCACGGCGACGTTTGAAGCCACCCTGGCTCCCGGCATCTTCGGCGCGGGGGTGGAGATCGCCGGAACCCAGGGGCGGCTGTTCATCGACCGTCAGCATTATGAATTCCGCGCGGCGGGGCGAAGCGCGGCGCCGGTGGTGGTGCAAGCGGCCGGCAGTATGGACATGGACCACGTGCAGAATTTCCTGGAGTGCGTGAAGTCGCGCAAGCTGCCGAATGGCGACGTTCTGGCAGGCCACCGGTCGGCGCAGGCTTCGCACCTCGGCAACATCGCCTACATGCAAAAACGCCGCATCGACTTCGATCCGGCGCGGGAAGCTATCCAGCCGTTCTAGCAGTGGGGCGGACGCCCTCGTCCGCGCGCGACCCCCGGTCGCGCCCGCGTTAATTCCCGGCCTGTGGGACAAGCTGTCCCACGGACGCACTGTTACCGCGCCGTGCTCGGGCTAGCCGCGTGCGCCACGGCGTGCAATGTGATTTCGACCTTGTCTTCCACGTGCAGGAACAAAGTGCTGGGGTTCTTCATCCCCCATTTCTGATACGGCACGCTGAAGCGGGCGGTGATGTCGTACTGATCGCCGGACACGCGGACTTCGACCGGCGCGATCAGCTCGTGTTCGACTCCATGGATGGCGAACGCCCCGCGCACCTGCATCTGGCTCAGGCCCTGCGGCGCCAGTTTGCCTTCCACATGGTCGGGGCGAAACACGATATCCGGGAAGCGCTGGCTCTCGAGAATCTCCTTGTGCATTTTACGGTCGCGCGTGTCGTTGCCGCTCGAGCCAGAGCGCGCATCCACCAGCAATTCGCCGGAGGCTTTGCCGGAACCGGGATCGAAGCGAATGGCGCCGCGCTGGAACTGAAAGGCGCCGTGGACAGTGTGCAGTGTGGCGCCCAAAGTGAACTCCACCTTGGATCGCGCGGGGTCCATCTCGAGCGAAAGATTCTGCGCGGCAAGCGGCGAAAGCAACGCCAGGGCACAGGCTGTCAGAAACGGGAAAGAACGAAAGTGTTGGATCATGACGTCAACATTTGCCACCCAAGGGCGAGCCCGTTGGAGGCGCAATCGAAATAAGAAAGCTCGCCCACATGCAAAGCCAACATGCGGGAAAGCAGGCGGGGACGGGCGGCGAAGGCGCGCAACGCGCGGTCGCGCAGGCTGCCGTGGCGGTCGAGGAGGAGCATAAGATCGGCCATTAATTCTGGACGCCGGCCGAGCCGCCGGTGAGCGGCCTGGTAGCGTGAGAGATCGCCTGCCTCCAGCGCGCCGGCGAGCGCCACGGCCTGCTGAAACAGCAGGCACAGGCCTTCCCCGGTGATCGCATCCACCGATCCCGAAGCATCGCCGACCAACGCCACATTGCCGCGCCAGACGCGCTCGAGACGGCGCGAGGCGGAAACGCCGCCGCGCTCGCTCGAGGCGGCGC
>JBAVIH010000628.1:0-5042 GCA_049686695.1 Bryobacteraceae bacterium
GCCCCTCGCCGCGCCTCGATTTCAGCGCGCCGCCGCTCGAGGTGGCGCCCGGCCCGCGCCCTTCCGGGAAACTGTCGCGCCGCCTCGATGCCCACGGCGAATTCCCGCCCGAGGCCGTCCCGCCGCCCGAAATGTCACTCTCCGTTCTATCCGATCTGCGCCCCCTCGGCCAGATTCACGAGAGCTTCATCGTCGCCGCCGGCCGCGACGGATTGTGGATCGTCGATCAGCACGTGGCGCATGAGCGCATCCTCTTCGAGCAGGTCCTCAAGCAGCGCGCCGCCGGCGCCGTCGAGACCCAGCGCCTGCTGATGCCGATGATTCTCTCGCTCACCGCCGAACAGCAGATCGATTACGCCCGCATCGCCGATGAGCTGCGCGATTCCGGTTTTGAAACCGAACCCTTCGGCAGCCGCACTATTGCCGTGAAATCCGCCCCCGCCGCCATCGGCGCAGCCGACCTCGAGCAGATCCTCTTCGAAATTCTCGAAATCGCCGAAGGCGAGTTGCGCCAACGCTCGCTCGACGATCTGCGCCGCGAGATTTCCGCCGGCATCGCCTGCCGCGCCGCCATCAAGATCAACACCCGCCTCGACGCCGCCAAGATGGAATGGCTGCTCCGCGCGCTCTCCGAAACCGATTGCCCCATGAGCTGCCCCCACGGCCGCCCCATCGCCATGCACTACTCCACCCGCGAAATCCTGAAGGCCTTCCACCGGATGTAAGCGCCGGCGGTCTCTGCCGCCGGTGTCTTTTCTTTCCTCCGCCCGCGGCACGCCCGGACCCTTCCAGGACGCGCAACGCTCACTTCGACTCCCCACCGCGGTACTCGAACACCTGCTCAACCCCCGCTCCAAAAACCCGCGCAATGCGGAAGGCCAGCAGCAGGGACGGGAAGTACTTGCCCGCTTCCAGCGCCATGATCGTGTGGCGCGTTACCCCCGCCTGTTTCGCCAGACTGTCCTGGGTCATTTCTCCGTGCTCGAAACGCAGCCGGCGGATGTGGTTCTCGATCTCCGGGCTAGGCATGGGATCCGCCACGATAGAGCACAATCGTCGTCAGAGCTTCCACGCCCAAAAAGAGAGTCTGCGCCCAGCAGAGAGTTTCGATGAGCTCCCAGACCGGCACGGTCAGGGTAGCATCCCATCCCTTAATGAAATAGATCGCCAAAATGAGGCCGCAGAACGCGAGCCAGCCCGCGACGAGACCCGCCCGGTTCGCTCTGAGGGCAATCTGGTGTTCCCGCTCATCGAACCTTCGGCCTGTGAAATAACGCCGGCTGGCAGCCGGGATTGCGGTCAGCGCCAACAGCGCGAAAACCGAAAAGGTGGCCGGACCGTGTCCCAGAAATGCGACGAAGGCGCCGTACGCAGCGATGGTCAGCGCCACCACTCCCAGCGTCCAACGAGCCCACTTTTCCGAATCTGACATACAGAATCTCCTTGATGTTAAATAAAACCTACTTAAAGTAATTTATACATCACATTATGTATGTTGTAAAGAACTTTTTCTGACGACCCGCGATGGCGTAGATGTGTAACGAGGGACTGACCTTGGAGCCCGACGGGATGCGGGACCTGCCGTGAAGTTCGCTGTGACTGGTTGCGGCGGCCATGCGCCGCCCAGTGGCCCGGCCGGGTTCTCTGACTACTTCTTCCCCGGACGGATGTCGATCGCTCCGCCCTGGCCCTGGCCGCCGCCAGCCGCAGGCTGACCGGGCTGCCCGTTCGTTCCCGTCTGCCCGCCCGTGCCGGTCTGTCCGGTCGATCCACTCGATCCGAACTGTCCGGCCGATCCACTCGATCCGAATTGTCCGCTCGTTCCGCCCTGTCCGGGTTGGTTGAACATCCCTGGCTGATTGGATGGCGTCGTATTGCCTGGCGGCGTACTCGAAGGCGTGCCCATCTGGTTGCCTACCAGCATGCTGCGCGGGTCCTGGCGCGGGCGGTCCTTGGTCGGATCGTAGACGAACTCCCACTCCTTGTAATTGGTGCGGTCGTTATAGACCATCAGCCCCTCGGAATCCATCTTACTCGCCACTCCCGCCATGCCTCCGCCGATCACCGAGCCCTGCGCTTGCCCGAGCCCCGCCAAACCGCCCGGCCTCGGCTGTGTCAGCAGGCCTTGCAGCATGCCCGCTGCCGCCCCACTGGTCGGGGTCGGGCCGGAACCTGGCGCCATCGAGTTCGCCGGATTCGCTGGAATCATGCCGCCGGTCGCACCAAACGCGCCCGGTTGGGTTCCGGCCGGCGCCGCGCCGCCCAGCGTCGACCCATAGTTGCCCACCGTCGATCCGCCGCCTGTGTTGGCGCCCTGGCCATTCGCTCCGCCGGCGTTCGCGCCCAGGCTATTCCCCGGCGCTCCAAATTGCCCGGGTATGCCTGGCGGCTGCCCCGGGAATTGCCCGGGGATCTGTCCCGGCATCCCCGGCATGCCTGGCATTCCGGGTGAACCGGTGGAACCGGCCGAACCCGGCGCAGCGCCAAAAGGATTTCCCGGCCCACCTGGAACGCCCGGAGCCCCCGGCTGTTGCGCCGTTCCGCCCGGCTGCGCCCCACTCCCCTGATCGCTCGGCTGAATCGGCTGCCCGTCCGGCCCGATTCCGCTGGCGCCGCCGTCGCTCGCCCGCCGCCGGTTCATCGCGTTCGGCAAAGCCTGGCCCGCGTTGGCCAGTTCTCCCATCCCCGGCAGCGCGCTGATGTTCTGCCCCAGCGTCGAAGCTTCCGGCTTGTCGCCGTCCTTCGGTTTGGTGAGCAGCGAATCGGTCAGCACGCCGCCCTGATTGTGAATCAGCCGCCACTCGTCCTTCCCCGTCATCGGATCCTTGTAGCGATGGCGCAGGAAACGAAGGTTGTTGTATCCCCGGTCGAGATCGTCCATATCGGCCGGGTACCGCGGCGCCCCTTTGTTGGCTCTCATGAAAAGCTGGATCGCCCGCTTGAACTGCTCGCCGCGCTCGATCAACAACTGTTCTTTGGCCCGCTGCGACTGGATCGCCACCCGTGGAAGCTGCGACCAGAGCATGATGCCGATCACCGCCGCCATCAGAAACACCAGCAGCAGCGCGAACCCCCGCTCGCCCTCGTGGCGTCTTGTGGGGCAGACCCCCTGGTCTGCGCGGGTCCCCCCGGACCCGCTCTTCGTTTGAAACTTCAGCACTTGCCCCGGGCGAGGCGCGACCAGGGGGTCGCGCGCGGACGAGGGCGTCCGCCCCACAACCCCGGCAGACGCCCTGTGGGTAGAAAAGCATGAGGCATTGCGCCTTCGCCTGCCAAAAGAGTCTGTTCGCCCCATCCTCTTCATGCCTGCGCTTCCTCGGCCAGCGGCACCGTCTGCTGCCGCTTCGATTGGGTATCCTCGACCACTGCCGAAGTCAGCCCGATGCTCACCAGCTTGTAGCTGCCGGCCACCATGTCGCCCACCCCACGGATCAGGATCTCTTCGCCGTTCATGAAAAACGCGGTGCGCTTGCCGTTCGGCCGCACCGTCGTCAGCCCATAATACTTGAACGTGATCGGCGGCAGTGGCGGCGGAGCTGCCGCCACCACCGGCGGTGCCGGTTGAAAGACGTCCGGAGGCCCCGGCAGCGGCTTCACCGGCACGATTTTCGGCTCCGGCCCAAGCGGCTTCGGCGGCGGCGCGGGGCCTGTCTGGAAAAGATTGCGCCCGCCGCCCGCCGGCGCCACGGCTTGCAACTTAGCCAGCAGATCCAGCCGGATCCTGGGGTCCACAATGTTGGGATCGATCTGCTCCTCCGGATTCTTCGAATGCAGCACCGGATGAAACTCCTCGCTGCGGTTGCGCTCCGCCGGCCGCGGCGCCTTCGCCGCGCCACGCGGCGATAGTTCAGCCGCGGGATGCCCCGGCGCCGCGACCGTGGGAGCCTCTTCCGGAGCGCTGCTCACCGCCGCCCGTCCGCTCGATGGCGTCGCACCCTGCGGCGCCAGCACATTGACGTACACGGCGTACGCCGCCCCCAGCCCCAACAGCGCCAGCACGGCTACCTTTCGCTTATCTTCGAGGCCAGTCTTCACGGCGCATCCTCCACCGCGCCCCGCACGAACGTGTGGATCTTGAAGGTAACCACCATGGCGACCGTTTTCCCCGCCGGCGCCGCCAACTGCAGGCTTTCGATCATCAGGAACCGCGGCGATTTGTCGATCAGGTCCACCAGCTTCGTCAGCCCCTGGTACGTCCCTTCGAACGCCACCTGGATGTTCACCATCTTCAGCGTGTCGCTGCCTTCGATGTCCTCATATTCGTTGGCGATCTGCCCCGGCTTCACGCCCGCTTCCTGCGCCATGTGGAACAGCTCTTCGTTCAACGCCGAGGATGCCTTGCGCCGGTCCACCACGTACCGCGCCAGAAACCTGTCGCCGTCGCGCCGCGCCCCTTCCACCTTGTCCACCATCCGCCGCGTGATGGCCACCCGCGCCTGCGCCGCCGCCAGTTGGTCCTGCAAGCCGCTGGCCCTGCGCCGCAGATCGTCCGCCGACCCGCCGAACGGCCGGAACGCCATCACCGCCGCCGCCAGGTTCGCCGCCAGCAGCACCCCGATCAGCGCGCGCATCACCACCCGCGGTTCCTTGATCCTGTCGATCTTGGACCACTCAAAGCTTCTGGTCATAAGGCACCGTGATGCGGCTGCGGTATTGCGGCTCCGCCTGCGTGGGCGGCAGCGTGCTGTGCTGGTACACGTAGCCGAAAATCGGCGACGCCTCCAGCGCCTTCAGCAGATCCTCAATCCCCTCCGGCTGGTCCGACGCCGCCGTCATGTCCAGCGTCACCTGGTTGCGCGAATCGATGGTCGGATGCAGCGCCGTGATGCGCACGTTGTACGGCGCCGTCTTTTCCAGGTCCGCGAACATGCGGCTCCAGCTGATCGCCTTGTGGTAGATCAAATCGTTGAGGAATACGCTGCGCTCCAGCACGCTCGCGTTCTCCGGCTGGCGCAGCACCGCGTCCATCCGCGCCTGCTCCGCCCGCACCACCCGCAGCCGGCTCTCCAGGCGGCTCACCTCGCCGCGCATGCTCTCGAGCT
>JBAVIH010000629.1:0-2262 GCA_049686695.1 Bryobacteraceae bacterium
GTGGGAACCCGGAGCTTTTCAGTTGCCTGGTCTAGCGACAGCCATCAACTCTACGCACTGTCGCGGGGCGAGGGAACGAAATGGCTGCTCGATTCTATCGACGTTGCGAGCGGCGCCGAGCGAACCATTTCGGACCTTGGCTCGCAGTACCTGTTTGCCGGGCCCAACTTCAGCTCGTGTTCGCTCAGCCTTTCCAACGATCACGCCTCGCTGGCGGCTTCCGTCATCAACTACCAATCCGATATCTGGATCCTGGAAGGCTTCGCACAGCCGCGCGGCTGGCTCGGCCACTTATGGCCCTTCGGGCACTGAGGCGGGGGCCCGCGAACACTTCACAGGACAAACACCGCCGCTACCGGGCCGGACCGGGTTCCTTCAGCTCGAAGAAGCGGCCGTCGCGATAATCGAGGACATAGTCGTAAGAAGCGATCTCTTTGTCGTTCGGGGGCTGCTGCATTTCTTTGGCCCGGAAGACCCGCAGGCTGCGATCGCCGTAGCTCAAGCGCACCATGAAGAGCAGGTGATACGAATCGGCGGGGATGGGATCGTTCAGGAAGAGCAGACGGCTGCCGGGGCGGATGGCGGGAGCGGCGGCATGAAGCTGGGCCACGGTGTCGCGGTTTTGCGGCGCCTCCACCGACGCGCAATACACAACCGCGTAGCCGAGGGGCTTGTACGCCGCATAGAGAATCGCCATCGAGACTATGAATAAAGCCGCGCCCCTCGCTCTGGACAGCCACCATTCGGCAAGCGGCACACCGCGCGTGAGAAGCGAGCCTAACGTCACCAGCAACACGGCGGCGTAGAGCATCCAGCCGAATACGCACACGTAGTATTGCGGCGAGTCTCGCGGCAAAATGAATGCAATGGGTAGCGGGCTGAGCATCAGAAACAGCCAGGCGAAGCGCAGCGCGCGCGACCGGGTGAACCAGGCGATGGCGGCCAGCGCGGTCCAGAGCAGCAGCACCGCCCAGGCCGGCCAATCCGGCATGCCGAGGATGTCTCCCGCGAAGTGGCGGCTGGTGAGCATGAAACGGGTCCAGGTTGGCGACGGCCGGTAGGCGGGGAGGTTGATGAGACCCTGAGTGCCGATCGACCTGCCGGCCAGGAACAGCACGGCCACCGCACCGGTGGCGAGCATCGAGCGGCCTTCCCGAAGCAGCCAGCGATACAGCGTGGCGGGTTGCCAGGCGCGCGGCGGATGGTACAGCAGCTCATAGGTTCCCAGAAACGCCGGCAGCATCACCGCCATTTCCTTGGAATTCATGGCGCAGATGTAGAGCGCGAAAAGGGCCGCCCAGTGCCAGGCACGCAGTTCCGCGGCCCGCGCGCGCACTCGCAGATAGAGCGCCATCGCGGCGAAGAGGAAGAAATAGCAGAGGACGTCGTAAATGAAGCCGGTATCGAAATAAAGCCAGCCAAGGCGAAGCTGATAGGCCATCCCGAGGGCGGTGAGGGCGGCGATTTCGCGGGATGCGAGGCGGCGCGCCACCGCAAAAGTGAGCCAGATGTTGGCGGCCAGGATGGCGAGATCGGAAGCGTGGAACCAGAAAGGATGGAACCCGGCGAAATGGACGATCGCGCGGTACCATGCGTCTCCCATGGGGCGTACGTAATCGTAGGCTAGAAAGAACAACAAATTCGACTTGACGAGAAGTCCGGGGGAAAAAATCCAGGATTGATACAGGTTCATCAAATCGTTGGGCGTGAAATAGACCTGGAGAGACGCGCGCGTCAGGCGGAAAAAGTAGACCGCCAACAGCAGCGCGCCAGCGGCGTACAGGCATCCATCGACGCGGCGCATGTCGGGCGCGGAAGCCGGCGGACTGGTGGGCGCGAAAACAGGAGCGGGTACGGGCTGCGGGATGGGAGCCGGCGCTTGGGCCTGGCGGCCAGTGCGATCCGGAACGTCCCCGGTGGCGGCGGCGCCCGGCGAACGGAAGCGGCCGGCCAGTGCTCCGCGGACGGCCCTTGGGGTGACGGAAGTGATCGCCAAAGTAACACACACCAGCGCGATCAGATCGAAGAGAGCGAAGAAAATCGTACTATGACGAGTCATCTCGGTGGATTCGCACAGCGTCGCAACGCATAACTCGGTGAAAGCCGCTCCGATCAGGCAGAGCCCAGCCGGCAATACTCCTCCCGGCAGGCGTTTCCGTTGAAGCCACAGCAAAACACCGAACAGAGTCACCAGCGCCAGGAATGACATCAAAAACGAAAAGCCGTGGTGATAGAAGAGACTGCGCTTCATATCGCTCCAAA
>JBAVIH010000630.1:0-27423 GCA_049686695.1 Bryobacteraceae bacterium
GCCTGATCGAAACCGGCGTACGATTCCTCGAATCGCTGGCGGCAGTGGCGCGGAGCGCGCCCGATGGCACGGGCCTTTCGAGCCTGGTCTCGCGCGACCCACACACGCGCCGTCCGGTTCTCTCGATCCCACTGCCCGAATCGGTGGATCAGAACCGCATCATGCAGGCTGTCTCGGCGCTCATCAGCGCGTTTGGGCGGTCGGCTTAGGCATCGCGGCCCTGCCGAACCTGGCCCTATGAGCAATTCCGCAGCCCGAGTCTGTTATCATTCGAGCGAATGGACGCCGTACAGATCTCGCACGTAACCAGGACCTTCGGGGATGTGACCGCGGTGGACGACCTCTCGCTCACGGTGCCGGAGGGATCGATCTATGGATTCATCGGACCGAACGGGTCGGGCAAAACCACCACGATGCGCATGATCGTGAACATCTTCTATCCGGATCGCGGGGAGATCCGCCTTTTCGGAGACGGCCGGCCGGAGAACAGCACGGACCTGATCGGGTACCTACCCGAAGAGCGCGGCCTTTACCAGAAGATGACCGTCGAGGCGCTGCTGGAATTCTACGGCGAGCTGCGTTCGGGCCGCAGCGTCAAGGCGGCAGTGGCGAGCTGGCTGGAGAGGCTGGGCCTCGGGAGCCGCGCCTCCGATAAGGTGGAAACGCTCAGCAAGGGCATGAGCCAAAAGGTGCAGTTCATCGCCACCGTGATTCCCGAACCGAAACTTCTGATCCTGGACGAGCCGTTCAGCGGCCTGGATCCGGTGAGCGCGGAGGCTATCCGTTCGGCCATTCTGGAACTCCGCCGGCACGGGGTTACGGTGATCCTCAGCACGCACGACATGCACGTGGCGGAGTCCATGTGCGACTACATCCTGATGATTTTCCGCGGCGGGAAGGTGCTGGACGGCACGCTTACCTCGATTCAGGATCAATACGGCGACGACACCATCAGGGTGACCGCCGAAGGCGGCCTGGCAGCGGTCGAGCGTCTGCCCGGAGTCGAGCAGATCCGCGACCTGGGACAGGTGCAGGAGCTGCGGCTGACGCGCGGCGCGGACCCGCAGGAGGTTCTGCGCGCGCTGGTCGCGCGGGCCCGCGTGACCAGCTTCTCCCTGACGAAGCCATCCTTGCACGACATCTTCATGCGCATTGCGGGCCCCGCGGCCGAGGAGGCGAACCATGCGAATGCATAAGGTCATCACGATTGCCAAGCGCGACTATCTCGCGACCGTGCGCACCAAGGCGTTTGTGTTCGGCCTGGTGGTTGCCCCGGTCCTGTTTGGCGGCGGATCGATCGCGATGACGCTTCTCAAGGGCAAGCCGGACTTAGCGGACCGTCATGTCGCCGTCATCGACCACACGGGGGTGGTGGCCGAGGCCCTGGTGAGCGCGGCGAGAGAGAAGAACGAACGGCAGATGTTCGACAAGAAGACGCACCGGCAGATCGAACCGCGCTACGTGTTCGAGGTGATCGCGCCGGCCGCCAATCCCACTGCCGGCAAGGATCAGTTGCTCGCGCTCTCCGGGCGCGTTCGCGGCAAGAGCCTGGTGGCGTTTCTCGAAATCGGGAAGGACGCGCTGCGGCCGTCCAAACCCGCCGACGATTCCGACGATTTCGACTTGGGGACAACCAAGAAGCCCGACCCCGATAAGGGCGTCTCCTATTACACCAATGCCGGCGGCATCGACGAAACGCGGATGTGGCTCAATGGCCCGATCAGCGACGGAGTGCGCCTGGCGCGGCTGGCACAACTCGGTATCGACATCAAGAGTAACCAGGGCCTAGTGGCCGCGGTTCCCATCCAGGCGCTCAGCCTGGTGGAGCGCGACGAAAGAACGGGCGAGGTTCATGAGGCACGCAAGCGCAGCGAACTGGGAGGCTTCCTGGTGCCATTCGCGGTGGCGATGATTCTGGCCATGATCGTGATGGTGGGGTCGGCGCCCATGCTGCAAAGCGTGACGCAGGATAAGAGCCAGCGGATTGTGGAGACGCTGCTGGGCGCCGCCACGCCATTCGAGCTGATGACCGGCAAAGTGATGGGTTCGGTTGGAGTCTCGGTGACCAGCTCGCTGCTGTACGTGATCGCGGGTATGGTCGCGGTGAACGCCCTGGGAGTCGCCGGTCTGCTGCCGCTCACCATCATCCCCTGGTTCTACGTGTACCTGCTGACGGACGTGATCATGCTGTGTGCCTTCGCCGCGGCGCTGGGCGCGTGCTGCAGCACGCCACAGGACGCGCAGAATCTGGCCATCGTGCTGTTGATGCCCTGCCTGATTCCGATGTTTGCGTTGATGACCGTGCTGCGGCAGCCCAACGGTATGCTGTCCACCGTGATGTCGCTGATTCCGCCGTTCACGCCGATCCTGATGCTGTTACGCCAGGCGATGCCCACCGGCGTTCCCATGTGGCAACCGTGGGTGGGACTGGTGGACGCCATGGCATTCGCAGTCCTGACCGTGTGGGCCGCCTCGCGGATCTTCCGGGTGGCCATCCTGATGCAGGGCAAACCGCCGAAGTTGGCGGAGGCGATGCACTGGGCGATGAAGGGATAAGGTAACGCCGGCGGTCTTGCCGCCGGCGTTTTGTTCATAGAGCACCGGCGTCATGCGAAAAACACCGGCGGCAAAGACCGCCGGGGTTACGGAAAAGCGTTACGAAAGCAGAGATGCCAGATCGCTTGAGAATCCCGGACCGATACCGCCGCGCACTCATCCTGGGCGGGTTGCTGTTGGCGTTTCTGCTGTGTCTTCAGGGCACGCCGGCGCCCGATTCCTTCCGCTTCGCGATTCTGGGCGACCGCACCGGCGAGGCCCAACCGGGCGTCTACGAGCAGGTGTGGAAGGAAGTGGCAGCCGAAAACCCCGCCTTCGTCCTCAGCGTGGGCGACACCATTCAAGGGATGGACGATGCGGTGGCGGAAGCGGAGTGGCGTGAAATCGAGGGGATGCTCCGGCCTTACCGGCGCTATCCACTGTATCTCGTGCCTGGCAACCATGATATCTGGTCCGCCGAATCGGAGCGGCTGTTCCAGCGGCACGCAGGGCACGCCGCGCATTACAGTTTCGATTACGGGCAGGCGCATGTCACGGTCCTGGACAATAGCCGGTCGGACGAGTTGGCTGCCGGGGAACTGGCGTTCCTGGAGGCGGACCTGAAGGCGCATGCCGGGCAACCAGTGAAGATGATCGTCTCGCACCGGCCATCCTGGTTAGTCAACGTGGCGCTCGGGAATCCTAAATTCGAATTGCACCAGCTTGCGCGGCGGTCTGGCGTCCAGTACGCGATCGCGGGACACGTGCACCAGATGCTGCGTCTCTCGCTCGATGGCGTGACCTATGTCTCCATGGCGAGTTCGGGCGGACACCTCCGCTTGTCGCGAGCTTACGAAGACGGCTGGTTCTTCGGATACGCGCTGGTGGAGGTGCACGGTGGAAGCGCGGAGTTTCGAATCAAGGAACTAAGTTCGCCGCACGGCGAGGGACGGATCACGAAATTGACCAACTGGGGCATGACCGGTCTGATTCAGAGAGACCGGCAAGAGACCGCACCGGTCAAGTAGCGCGGGGGAAGACTCGAAGGCGGGCCTTAAGACACGGGCGTTACCTTCAGATTAGCGAGAGTGGACTATTGATGCCAAATCGCTCTATACTCCCGTTTCCAGTCCGAAGAGGCGCTCGCCTGAGTCTCTTTTGACGGTACCAGTCCTGCCTCTGTTGTAGCCAGTAGCACACTCTTCCGTTTTGACCCGGGACCGTCCGAAAGGGCGCCCTGGAAGCGTTCAGCGAGTGTTTGCGAGGTGGAGGCATATGCATCCAAGAACTATCGCCGGGTTCGGGCGGGTACTGCTAGGGTTCATCATTAGCGTGTCGCTTATGCCCTCGGTGGCGCCACGTACAAAGATGATTTCGCGCGGCGCTGATGCATTGAGAATGCGGCGGGTTTGACGGGAATGCCCGGTGGGCAATGGCCTCGGCCGGCAGAGAGGCGTTCTGGCCGCAGCGGCGGGGGAAGCGCTGGATGCCCTCGGTACTCATGCGTGGTTGGGGCGCCGGCGCCTCGCCCTTGCGTGGCCATTTCACGTAGAGGCAGTCCGCCTCGATGGTGTCGTCGCCGGCCAGCCTCCGCCCGGGAACCCGGCGGCCGTCGACAAAAGCGCCTTCTTCCACGGTGTTCGGTCCCACGAGCGGGTCCCCGGTGTGTTCGGAGAAAAGGCGACGCTTACGCCGAAGCCAGCCGCGAAGTACTCGTCAGGCCCCGTTGCGATGAATATCGCCCCCCCGAGGGTCACTTCGTGTCATGAGAAAAGCCATGTCACAGTCTACTGCTTGGCCGCGGTCCATGTGAACGTGCCGTACCCGCTGCCGCAGTTCGGAATGTTCGCGGCCCAGTTCACAATTCCACTGGCGTTCGTCAATGACTGGAACGTGCCAACAAACGTGCTGCCAGAGAAGGAACCTCCCGTTATCGGGATCGATGTGTTGGTGGTAACGGTGGTCTGTTCGGTGGTGCATCCGCCGAATTTCAGGTCGAGATTATAGGCCCAGGCTTTAATGCTGTTGCCTGAGATTATCATCGACATGGGCAGACCCAGCGCAGTGGTTCCCTCCCACAAGCCGTCATAGGTTCCCTGTCCGGCCGGCGGTTGGACCACATAGAAAGTGGTTGATTCGGAAGGGCCGGCGGTGGGGGACGAGAGGGTGACGTCCGCCTCCCCGGCGGGCGCGTTGGCGGCGATGGTCACCGTGGCGGTGACCTGCGTTGCGGTGGCATTCACGTTGCTAACAGTGATACCGGTGGACGGGGAGAACTGCACACTCGTCACGGTGGACAGATTGGCGCCGTTAGCAACCAGGGTCAGGGTGCTTCCCGCCTGCCCGATTGAGGTATTCAGCGTGTCAACGGTGGGGGCGGGGACATTTGTCCTAACAGTGAGCTGGGCCTGCGCCGAACTCCCGTTATAGGTTGCGGAAATCGTAGCCGTTTGAAGCGCGTTGACGGGATTCGTGAAGATGTTGAAGGCTGTGGACGTGAAGCCGGCCGGAACAGTCACACTGGCAGGCACCGACACGGCGGTCGAATCGGACGACAGTGAGACTACCGCGCCACCGGCCGGCGCGGCCTCAGTCAGATTCAGAAATCCCGAAGCCGACCCACCACCAACAACCGAATTGGGGTAAAGCGTCAGGCTCTGGAGTTGCGGTGGGGGAGTGTTGTTCTGCACCGCGATATACAGCGTCTGCGTTCCGGCGGCGCCGAGCGAGGGCGGATAGCCAACGCTGAAGGTCAAGGGCACGGCGTCGCTGCTCAAGATGTTGGGCACCACCACGTTGAACTGATACAGTCCGACGGCCCCCGGCGCAAGTCCGTCGTAATTGATCGTCGGTTGGGCTTGCCCGAACTGGAGCTGGAACGGCAGTTGCAATGTATTCTTCCCGGGCACAATCTGGCCCGCCGGACTGTCGGGGGTCACCGATCCGAAGCCGATGCCGTACATCGTGACGATATCCCCAGGTTGCGCGCGCCGTGAGTTCACACCGGGAATTGCCCCGGGAGGAAGTACGTAGGTGGCTCCATCGGGGAACAGCGCCACCACGTACTGCGTGCCGCCGACTTTGAATGAGGGCGGCGCCAGCAATCCCGGTTCCAGCTGATTGATCGTGATGGTGACCGGATCGCTCGCGCCAACCGCCGTACTGACGACAACCGGCTGCGGGCCCGTGCCCACATTCGATGGCACTTGAGCATTCACCTGGGTCGGGCTGACATAGTAGATGAAAGCTGATTGGCCGCCGATGGTCACCGTGGTGTTGTCGATTGACGTGGGCGCATTGACGCCGTTGAAGTCGGCGCTGGTCCACAAGCGCGTATCCGCCGCAAGGCTGGTCCCGTAAATCTCGATCCACGAGCCGGGCGCGGCCGAGGTGAACGCCCCGAAGGAGCCCGCGCTGATGACACCGCCGGGCGTGATGGACGGCAGGGAACCCGATGCCGCGGACGCATCGACTACAGCAGTTTTGCGCCCCTGTCCCTGGCAGGTGGCTGGGATTGCAAGTCCAGCAATCCCGAAAAGAACCAGCATTCGAAATGAGTGGCCCTGCCGTATCCGTTCCATCGTTTCAACACTCCTCAGAAAGTGAGTCAAGAGCCCGCCGCACCTATGCGGCCGACACCGGTCCCGAATGCACGCAAACCGGTCAACGACCAGTCGCCGATCCTTCGAGCCCGCGGCTTCGCCGGGGTGCCACGAGGGGTACATTAGAAGAACAACCGCCGGGAACCGAATTCCACGGCGCTGGCGACTTTTTTTGAAGGGTGGCGCGGTTGGCTATTTCCTGTGCCGCGTGAGTCCACAACACGGGGGAAACGCGACTTGGGCGTTGCGCGCGGACGGGGCTGTCCTCCCCATAGCTTCAGGGCGGACTTTAGTAGGCGCCGACGAGTACGAAGGGCGCCCAGAAGTAGGGGTGGCGCCAGGCCGTGGGCTCCGCGCGCAGCATCGCCAGCTTGGCCTGGCGTAGCGCCTCGGCCGGCTGGTCGCCCGCCTTCATCCGCTGGTAGAAGCTTTCCATCAGGCGGGCGGTGGCCAGGTCGTTGACCTCCCACAGGCTCACCGCAACCCGCGCCGCCCCGGCGTACAGAAACGCGCGGGTGAGTCCCACGACTCCTTCGCCCTTGACCAGTTTCCCCAACCCGGTGTGGCAAGCCGATAGTGTCACCAGTTCGGCGTCCAAATCGAGATTGAAGATCTCGTTCAACTGAAGGACGCCGTCTTCCTGCGGTCCGCCCGGGGCAAGCAGCAACCCGGAGCGGGCCGGAATCTGCTCATCCACCACGGCGTGTGTGGCGAAATGCAGCCGCTTGTAGACCGTCAGGTCCTCGCGCTTCAGAGCCGCCTCGCTGGCTTCGGCTCCCACGCGCGTCCGCCGCAGCCCGGGCGGAAACAACGCGCCTATAGACTCCACTTCGGCGCGGGCCGCAGGCAGCGCGGTGAACTTCGCACCGCGCGCGGAATAGACTCCACGGACAATCTCGCCGATCTCCGCGGCCTTCCCCGCGCCCCGCCCCGGGGCCGGGAGCACGGGGTCGCCGTAGGCAAGCAGCTCGCGCCGCCCCACGTCGGCCTTCGGCCTTCTCTGCGCCATCAGGCTTGCGTAGACAGTGACCGACGGAGCGTAGCCGATGGTGTAGTCCTCGATCAGGAATCGCGATTGCCCGTCCTTGCCCGCGATGAGCGTCTCAAACGGGAGGTAATGGAGGATTCCGTCGGGAACGATGGTGATGCGCTGGCCCGGTGTCAGCCAGGGCGCCAACGGCTCCACCAGCATGGCGTACAACCGGCGCGCGCGGATCTGGAACTCCGCATCCGCCCTGCCTCGCGGCCTGCGCTCGATCTCCTGGCGAAGCGCTCGCACTTCGCGCTCGATTTCCGCCCGGGCCGCCAGCCGAACCATCCGGATTCGGTGTCCGGAAATCAGCCAGGCGTGAGAGCGGGTGGCGCCCAAGGCGTATTCCACGATCGTGCCGTCGCGGGCCGCCACCTCTTGCGCCTGGAGCGCGGTAGAGGGATCCGGATAGCGAAGCTGATGGTAAGCGGGATTGGTCTGGCGAATTCCGGCCGCCCACCGCACGAGGTTGTCTTCGGCATTCTCGATCGCGATGCGATTTACAGCCGATGGCCGCTCGTCCATGGCGCGCGACGCGGCGGAAATGGCGCCGAGCAGGAGACCCTGTTGCCGGATCTGCTCCGCGGTCAACCCCCTGGTGATCCTGGCCCGAGACTCCACCAGCAAATCGAGGAACGACCGCGCCCGGCCGCGCTCGGAGTACTCGAAGGCCTGCAAGCCGTACCCCGCGCCCGGCTGGCGTTGGTCGAGCCGAGACAGAACCTCGACGATTTCCTCGTAGACTTTCCAGTTCTCCTGCAGGAACCCGGCGCGTAGCTCGGGAGACGGGATCTGCGTGCGCATTTTCTCGATTGAGTCGATGGCGGCGCGAAAATTGGCCAGTGCCGCCGGGTAGTCGCCCCGCCGCCGCGCTGTCTCTCCGAGGCCCCGCCGCGCACTGGCCACCACGGCGGGCCGGCCGGTAGTTTCGGCCAGCGCCAGCGCGCGCTCAAACGCCGTCGCTGCACCAGCCAGATCGCCGGCGTGGAGATGGCAGTCGCCCAACTCGCTCAACAGCCCGGCTTCCTGAGTCCGGTCCTGGCCGGCCTGCGCCAGGACCACTGCCGCCCTGGTGCTTTCGATGGCATCGCGATAGCGGCCCAAGCGCTTATAGATGCTGCCTCGCACCGCTAGCGCCTCCACCTCGGCTTCGGGATACCATACTCGTCCTGCGTACTGCCGGGTCTCGTCCAGGTAACCGAGCGCTTCGAGCGGCCGGTCCACGGTAAGCGACAACCGGGCCAGGCTGATGAGGATCCACTCCTGCTCCGAAAAGTCCTGGTGCTCCCGCGCCTGGCGAAGAGACTCCAGATAATTGTCGCGGGCGCTGGTATAATCGCCCAATGCGGCGTAGGTCTCCGCGACATTTCCCAGACCCGCGCCGGCCTGCCAGCGGTACCCCTCCTGACGGAAGATCCGCGCTGACTCGGCCTCTAACTGGAGCCGCCGGAAGTAATCGCCGAGGTCGCCATAGGCACCGCCCAAGTTTCTCAAATTATGGGCTTCGAGAAACCGGTCGCCCGCGTTGACGCTGAGTGCGAGCGCGCGGTTGAAACACTCGATCGCCTCCGCAAACCGGCCTTGCCGGCGATAAACCCGGCCGAGGTCGTACAAGGCGTCCCGAGCTCTGCCGGGGTAACCGGCTGCCTCCAGCAGCGCCGCCTGGCGGGTGAACGCTTCGATGGCCCGATCCAGGTCTCCGCCAAGCGCGCTGTCGTGCCCGACAGCGCGCAGAACGATCACCTCCCAAATGCGGGAATGGACCTCGCGCGCCACGCTCAGGTAGCGGTCCTCGACCTCCCGGGCGCCGGCTGGATCCGCCCGCGTGGCATAGTCCTGCGCCACCTGAACGCCCGCGATCATCTGGCCTTCCGGATCTCCGAGCCGCTGGTAGATTTCGAGCGCCGCGCGGTCGTGTTCGAGTATGGCTTCGGTGGCCTTGGCCGCCGCGGCCACGTGCGCACCTGCGATCGCTGCATGGAGGGCAGCTTCGAACTCCGGCCGGTCGGTCCCCTGTATCCGTTCGAGCGCCGCCTCCATCACCCGAAGCGCCGCGTCGATCCGCCGTTGGCTGATGTACAACGACCCGAGCAGCAGCGCCGTCTCGGGCCGGCTCTCATCCCAGGTGATGATCTGGTGGAGGTCCTGCTCGGACACGCGCTGCTTGCGCAGATCGGCGAGGGACTGCACAGTACCCTGATAACAAACCCAGGCGGATGGCTGCTTCTGCAGGCAGCGCGCGTAGTGCTCGGAGGACGAGCCGGGCGGCTCGCTCTCATCCCGATCGATCAAGATGCCGAGCGCGTAATCCGCCAGACCATTGGCAGGGTCGCCGGCGGCCAGCGCGCTGAAGTACTCCTTGCCGGCCGCGGTCTGGCGGTTGTCCCAATATGCGAGCGCGAGGGTCTCATAGACGCGGTGGAAGTCCTGGTGGCGGCTGATAATCCCTTTGAGAGAGGCGATGCCCTCCTCGGGATGCTCCCCCACCAGGCTCCAGGCCTGAAAGTACTCGGCCCACACGGGGTCCTTGGGCGCAACCAATCCGCCGGGCGCGCCCGAAAGGTGAGCCGCCAGGAGCGCCAGCGCGAAGCCGAGCCGCATGCTCATTCCGCCAGGGTGAATGGGAACTGAAACCGCTGCCGGTCGCCTTCCACCCGCAACGTGTACGCGCCTGCCCGCAGCAACAGCCGGGGCAAGGCCACGGAGAACTCTCCGCTTTCGCTGCCCAGACGGGAGCGGTCCGCCACCACTCGTCCGGTCGCATCCAGCACTGCCAGGTTATAAGGCATTCCGGCCCGGGCGGGCAGGACCACCGTCAGCACCACAATGCTGCCGGGCTCGCGCGGCAGCCGGGGAACGGAGCGGTCCGCCGCACGCACCGGACTCACATCCAGCAGCAGAGCCGGCTGCAAACCCACCGGCGCAGCCGCCGTCGTCGTCCGATCGACTCTGGTGGGCCGGCCCGAAATCCCGAGATACGCCGGGTAGGCCAACAGCGCAGCCAGCGCGTATGCCATGACCGGCCGGCGGAACCACGCGACGCCAGTTCTTTCGGGGCTGTTCTCCGCGCGGTCGAAATCCCTTGCTTTTTCTATCAGCCAGTCGCAGGCTCCGCAGCCGGCGATATGGTCCCGAATCTGCCGCGACTCCCACTCGGAGCGTTCGCCGCTCAAGTACCGCTCCATGGCTTCAGAACTGGGGCATTCGCCGCCTGCCCGTCGCAATGTGCGAAGAGCGCCCGCCAGGCGCCGCTCGGGTTCCGTGTTCATCGCGCCCCTTTCTCGCATTCCTCCCAGACCGACCGGAAGCGTTTACGGCCATTTTGCAGGTGGCTTTTGACGCGCTTCTCCGAACAGCCGAGGAATCGCCCGATTTCCTTGTAAGAGTAACCATCCCCGTAGAACAGCTTGAGCGCAGCCCTTTGCTCGGGCGGAAGACGTTCCAGCACCGCGCGAACCTGCCCCGCCAGGGCCAGTTCGTCCGCTGGATCGCCCGTCAAGCCCGCCAGAGCATCGTCCGGAAGGGGGGCCTCCCGCGCCCGAAGCGAGGCTCTCAAGTAGTTGATGCACTGGTTCCGCGCGATTTGCAGGATCCAGTTAGACAAGACGCCGCCCTGAAAAAGGTGGATCTTGGCGAACGCGACTGTAAATGTCTCCTGCGCCAGATCCTCTGCCGCCGTTGAATCACCGAGCAACCAGCGGCAGCGGCTCAGTACTGCGCCCCGGTGTCGTCTGAAGATCTCGGCAAAGCAGGCCTCGCTAGGGGCCACTCTAAGTTCGTCTGGTAGCGTAGTGTTCATCGGTCTGCGGCTCTATCTTTCGTAGTCGGGCACATCCGGGAGCTTCCCCACATACTCGATCGGCCGCTCGACCACCACGCGAACCTTTTGCGCAAGCATAACATGAAACCGGCCTTGGTAGTCCTAACCGCTGTTTCTCACAGGGAGTCTGGCAAAGAGCCGCCTCTTCTGGCTGCGCCTGCGCATCGCGCGGTGGCTGCTTTGCCGAGTTCGGAGGGTACATCGGCGTCCATTCGAGCCGACGGCAGCGAAGGACAAAACGGTGTGCTCCCTTTGTCCGCCTCGTTGCACCCGAGCGGCAATTCCCGCGACAATCGAAAATGTGGAGAATCACGGAGACCGAGCGGATAGGATCTGGGCCGACGTTCGGCACATTCGCGCGGAAGCCCCGGTAGTCCACAACATAACGAACTACGTTGTCATGAACACCACTGCAAACGCACTGCTTGCGGTGGGCGCATCGCCTGTCATGGCCCACGCGGAGGACGAGGTCGGAGAGATGACCGCGATCGCACGGTCGCTCGTCATCAATATCGGAACGCTGAGTGCGCCTTGGATCGCCGCGATGTTCAAGGCAGGGGAAGCCGCCAGGCGGAATGCGCGACCCATCATCCTCGACCCGGTGGGGGCAGGCGCCACGACATTTCGGACCACCACCGCGCGAAAACTGCTAGCCGAACTCTCGCCGGCAATCGTAAGAGGCAACCCAAGCGAGATTCGAGCGCTGGCGTATGACGAACGGAGTACGCGCGGCGTCGACAGCGCATACGAGCCGGAAGATGCGGCCAAAGCCGCGGATGCACTGTCCGCCCGGTACGGCTGCGTGGTGGTCACAAGCGGCGCCGTGGATCTGATTTCGTCTGTCGGCATGACAACTCGTGTCTTCAACGGACACCCAATCATGCCGAAGGTGACGGGCATGGGATGTACGGCAAGCGCCCTCATCGGCGCATTTGTGGCCGTGAATCCATCCGCGCGCGACGCGGCCGTGAACACAATGGCTGTGATGGGGATTGCCGGCGAACTGGCCGCGGAACATTCGCGAGGACCAGGAACGTTTCTCGCTTACTTCCTGGATGCGTTGTACCTTCTGAACGAATCGGACATTCGACAACGGGTCAAGGTACGGGAGTCGTGAAGCACCTTCCCGATTGGAGATTGTACCTGGTCACTGACCGCAGTCTGGCGCGCGGACGCTCGATTACATGCGTGGTTGAGGCGGCAGTGCGCGGCGGAGTCACCGCTGTCCAACTGCGGGAGAAGAGTTGCGGCACCGGAGACTTCGTTCAACTTGGGCGCGAGTTGAAGAAGCTGCTCGCCCCGTTCCAGGTTCCACTGATCGTCAACGATCGGGTGGACGTCGCGCTGGCCATAGGAGCCGATGGCGTTCACATCGGACAACGGGACATGGACTTCAATCGTGCGCGGAGGCTGCTGGGGCCCGACGCCATCATTGGTCTGTCGATCGAAACAATCGAGCAGGCGCGGGCCGCCGTGAAGCTCGATGTCGACTATCTCGGTGTCGGGCCGGTGTTCGCCACTGCCACCAAGATCGATGCCGCTCCGCCGCTAGGCGTGGGGACTCTGGCGCAGGTACGCGCGATCACACGCCACGCGATTGTGGCCATTGGAGGGATCGGCCTGGAAAACGCGCGGCAGGTGATCCATTCCGGAGCTGACGGAGTCGCTGTAATTTCGGCCATTTGCGCGGCTGACGATCCCGAGCGGACCGCAAGGGAACTCCGGCAATCGATCGATGCGGCGCTGCAAAGCCGGAGCCTTCCGTGCCGAACACGGGCTCCGGAGGATGACTATACGCAGCCCCAGTAGAGCCGCATTGCTTGCAGACCGGTCTGATTAAAGCCCGGATCGATCAGGCTGCCGAGCGGCCCGACGATCTCTCCGGAGACGCCGATCATCGGGTTGAAGGAATGGAAACTGCCGCGACCTCTAATACGTGGCAAGCGAGACGCGCAACACCACGGGCTCCTCGCCAAAGTCGAGGCCCCAATCAGTCTCGTCCCCATTCCAGTCGCGAATGAGCTTGAAAACGCCGTTTTCGTAGGTTCCCTCTTCGACGCGCAGGAACTGCCGGTGCTGCCATTTACCGTCGATCAGGGCCGAGGGGTTCTGTTCGGTTCCCTCTACGATATGCAGGGACTTCCGTTGCCGCTCGTCGCCGGCCGGCCGGAAGTCGACGCGGCAAAAGTATCCGGCCACCAGAAACCGGTCGTCTCTAAGCTGTGCGACCAAAGCGCGCCCCGCCGGCTTCGGATTCCCCGATGCGCGATTGTTGCGGGCCGCTCCAAACGAAACCAACGCGTTCCACGATCCGAAGGGCAGCGTCGCGGTGGCCTTGCCCTGCTCTTCGGCCACTGCCTGGAGCTTGCCCTCGAAATTGAGGCGGGCGATCTCCCGCTGCATGGGGCCGACCAAGCGGTAATTCATTGCCCAGGGTGTCAGGAAGTCCTCTTGCGGCCTGGATGGATCGCCCTGATTCATCGATCGATTCCCTCTGTGGGTGTAGTCCATCCCGAACGGCGAAAAGCCAATGGTCTGAAGAGCAAGCGCCGAGAAGAAAAAACGGTCTTTGCCGGCGCCACCTGTCTCAGGCACAAATAGCGGATTGTCATCGCGGTGATAAAGTTCCAGGACCTTCAGATACGCGCTGTCGTCGGTCTCGTAATCGTCGGGCGCCAGAATATCGATTGCCGGCGCCGCGGCTTTCCAGATGGCGAGCACATTGTCGGTAGGGCCGCCGCTCTCGTAGGAACCGGGAGCGCCCGGCAGGCCGGGAGGGCCGGGATGGAACGGGTCGCGCAAGGCCGCGTTGGCATACATGGGCAGCGGATAAACGGCCTTCCCAGCGGCGGCGACTTGTCCGATATATCTCGCAACCGACCAGGCTTGGAAGTATTCATCCGCATCGGGACCGAAGGCTTGCTGCCAGTCTGGGGATGGAGAAGCGGTCTTCACATGCATGGCGCCGAGGAGTTCGGGCGGCGCCGGCGCATCGAAGAGCTTCTGCGCGGCCGGGGAGTAATCTCTGACGCTGCCCCAGGCGCCGGCCTCATTCTCCACCTGAACCATGATTACGGTGTGCTGCGGGTCGGCTGCCTTCAGGTGTCGCATGAAAGCGGTGAATGCGCTCTTGTCCGCTTCGAGCGAAGCGGCGGCGTGCGGCGATGGCGAGTCCACCGCCTCCCCGTTCCTGTCGATCATGTGCGGATAATGGACGAGGTCCAGCTTCATCCATTCGGGCATATAGTGCTGGCTGCCGTTCTTCCACGTGCCGAACCAGAGCAGCACCAGACGAACCTTATGCTGGCGAGCCTCCGTCAGGAGCCCGTCGATCACCGCATAGTCGTACTGTCCGGGCCGCGGTTCGAACTGATCCCAGTAGACCGGCATTTCAACCGTGTTGACATTCAGGTATTCCACGGCGGGCCATACTTTCGGAAGCGTGGCCGGCCACGAACTGGAGTTATGCACTTGCGCGCCCAGCATCAGATACGGCGCGCCGTCCACGAACAGAGCGAAGCGTCCGTCCTCTTTCACCAGGCGGGGAAGCGGACGCTCCTCGACCTGGGCGTGGAGGGTAGCGACGACGAGTGTGGCCACGAGAGTGGCTAGAACAGCGGAAGTAGTTTTCATCTTTGGCACTCCTGCCTTGCTGACAACCGGATTGACCTGTTAGGAGTATTGTAGACGGATGCGAGGGAGGCAGCGTGCTTCCGCGTCTTCCTCCTCCGCCGCTTGATCGCCCGCCGCCGGCGTGGCGAGGGACTCGCCCCGGCGCATCGCCGGATCGGTGCACCAGCAGGTCCGCGCGACGGACGGGTAGGCGCCGCGCCGGTGTTCGAGCGTCAACGAGGGAAAATGCGGTACTCCACGCTCAGCCGATTGTGTCGCATCTCCGGACGTGCATAGGTCCGGTGGAGGATGCTGTTCAGGAAAACCAGACCATCGCCTAATTCGAGCTCCGGCGCCCAGAATTCCTGCGGCGGGAACCGCTGGCGCAGGGCCGAGTCGTCTAGTTCCGTGAAATGCACCAAGCCTGCTGGACGGCGGCGGACGAACTCCAGGCCAGGGCTGTCTCGGCCACAGGGGCTCAACGGAATCCAGCAGGTCAGCAACTCGGTCATCGGGATGACCGGCCCGGATTCCAAGGGGAAACGGACTCCTAACGCTCCGTCCTGGTGCCAGCTCTGGGGACGGTACTCGGGAGCCGGAGCCTGAAGTGGGGCAAACTTCTTCCGGACCCACGATTGTTCCATGTTGCAAGTCCACTCACAGCCCATAGCTTCCGAGAACAATTCCTCGAGACCTGGCGCGGACAGAGGCGCCACCAGTTCCTCCAAACCGCCGCAGCCAAAGTCCATCAGCGCAGTCAGAAGTACGGAGTGGGAAAAGCGGCTGAACCGGTAGTGCTCGGGAAGCGATCTCTCTGTCCCGATCGCCTCGAAGCACCGGTCGGCCGCCTCTTTCAACCTGGTCAGAGAACCCTTCGCGAAGACATCCCGCAACAGAGCTATGCCCTGTTCCCGCAGTTGCGTTGCTGAATCATCGGCCGCCACATCGTTAGTGTTGCAGAAACCGCCCGCCTGTGGCGATGTCTCCAGATGGTAGTCTGCGCGCAGGGCATTGGAACCCTCCGAACAGCCACACTGTGGCCGGCAGCAGGGCCAGTACGGCGCGGCCTTCCATGCAAGTTGGCGCGCGCGACGCCCGCAGCGTGGTTTCAGCAGGATCAGCGTCCCGACAACCCGACTGGTAAGATCATGAGTGGAGGTGTAGTGCCGAACGACGAGCTTCCGGCGTTGCTGGGAGGTAGCCCGCGTTGTCGCAGAGCGCCACGGCGGCCGATTCCCCACCCGCAGTTCCAGTACGTCTTCAAATCCGCCTATAACGACGGAAGTTGGGTGAGGTATCAGGGTCGTCACACCGAAGCGCTGGAAGCCAACCTGCATGGTGGAAATGTTCCAATGAACGCGTCGATGCATCTCGCGCTATCCAAGCGCCTTCCTGTTATTGAAGACCTCACGCAAGCGCATCGCGCAGTGATCCAGGGTCGAATGGCCCGGGCATGGGGCGACATTGGAATCTTGAATGTTGGTGGATGCAAACTGATTACCGAGGGCCGGTTGCGCCCGGCCTCAGACCATAGCCGCTGTTGTTCGGAGATCCAATGACTACGTATTCGCCAGTCGATTCACAGTACGGGAGCGCAAGGTCATTTTTTCTAAGTCCATTTCGACTGGGCGCCAAGCTGACCCGAGGACGTTTCGCTATACCGTCGGGCATCCGATGTGTCAAGGCCAGCGTGATCGACAGATGCTTTTCAAGCGTCGATCCGATAGGTGTAATTACGACCAAGAGCATAAGTATAGTTCCTCGGCAGGGCTATCGTGAGCCCATATATGCTCGTTACTCCTTTGGATCCTACATCAATGCCGTTGGGCTAGCGAATCCAGGAGCGGAGGTCGCCTGTCGGGAGCTACAGGAAATCGTAGTTCCCGATGACAAGTTTCTGCTGGTGTCCGTCTTTGGCGGCAACGCCAAGGAATTCGTCGCTACCGCGGACGTCTTGCGGCCGGTCGCCGATGGGTTTGAGCTGAATATGTCCTGCCCTCATGCTGCCGGCTACGGAATTGAGATTGGACAAGACATGGACCTCGTCGCGGCAATTACTCATGAAGTGGTCCAGGCCTTGCAGGTTCCCGTATTTGTTAAATTGTCAGCCACTATTCCTCAAATTGGTCGCACGGCAGCCGCGGCAATCAACGCTGGCGCTTATGGAATCACGGTGACAAACACGCTTGGCCCGTCGGTTGTTGACATAGGGGATGTTCCGATCTTGTCGAACAAAGTAGGGGGATTGTCGGGAAACGGGATCCGCCCACTTGCCCTCCGCGCAGTACAGGTGATCCGAACTGCCATCGGGCCCACACCCACCATCATTGGCATGGGTGGGATAGGAACCCCGGAACACGTCCTCCAATTTAGAAAGGCGGGTGCTGACCTGTTTGGCGTTGGAAGCGCTCTTACCGGTTTCGACACTCATAGATTCGGCGAGTATTTTGCGGATCTCGAGAACTGTTCGGCTTCCGATTCGCCTTACAGTTCGGTCGGCACGGATTCGGCGGATGCCGCCGTGACTATGCAGTATCAGCAATGCCGAGTGGTCGGAATTCAGCATTATAGCGACCGACTTTACAAATTGACGCTTGACCATTTACCAGGGACCGCCAAACCCGGCGACCTTGCCGGAAGATACTACTTTCTTTGCGCCCCTGGCGTCGGAGAGAAACCGTTCGCTGTCTTTTCTTCGGAGGAGCGCAGCATTGTAATCAAGTCGGTGGGTTGCCTTACATCGTATCTCGCTGGCGTGGCTGTTGGCTCGAGGCTTCTTCTGCGGGGACCTTATGGACGACACTTTGGCGGCGTTGAGGGGGCTCGTCGGTATGTTCTCGTAGGTGGAGGGACGGGAATCGCGTCCCTTCTTGAGGTCGGTCACGTCCTTAGGAGTTCCGCTACCGTCGAGTTCGTGTTGGGAGCCGCTACAAAGGCTGAGCTATTCGGTTTACAGGAATTTGAGAGCCTGGGACCGGTTGCGGTCGCAACGGATGATGGCACGGTTGGCTTTCACGGTAATGTCTCGGAATTACTGAGCCAGTATGTTGGTGCTCGAGAGCCCAAGAGTGAGTCCGTATTCGTCAATTGTGGGCCGGAGCCTATGATCGCCGCCTGTGCTGACATCGAGCGGAGGGTTGTTTCCGACGACAGAATCGTGGCGGCTGTCGAGTACCCGACAAGCTGTGGTGTCGGCATCTGCGGCAAGTGTGCTTCCCCAAGCGGCCATCTAACTTGCATCGATGGCCCCTTCATGGCAATTGGAAGCTTCGAAGATCGCAGATCCAGACGGCGTTGATTTTCCGGGCGCGTAAGGCCTGAGGCGTGCATTTCCAAAGAAGGGCACATCCGCACGAACTGACGAATTTCGGCCCTCACCGCATTCCGGACATAATCGCAGTGTCCATCAGCGGGCGCAAGACACGGGCCCTGTTCGACAGGTACAATATCATCAGTGAGGCAGACGTGCAGGGCGCGGCGAACAGACTGGAACAGTACGCCGAACGGCGCAAGAAACTGAAGCCGGCGCTCGAAATGGCCACAATAATGGCCACAGCGTGAGTAACGCAATTGGCTGGTATGTAGTTTAGATTCAATAATTTGCTGGAGTGGCGGAACTGGCAGACGCACGGGACTCAAAATCCCGCGGCCTTCACTGGCCATGAGGGTTCGACCCCCTCCTCCAGCACCACGTAAAATCCGATAACTTAAGCAAAACTGCCCCTTCCAGCGTGCAATCCGGACGGGTTTACTGGCGCTGCGCGTCCTGCAGGATGCGCTCGAACTTGCGCCGTTGCTCTTCGTTGAGCACCTGGTCGATGCGGGTCTTGCTGTCGCTCAGCACCGTGCGGTAGTATTGCCAGGAGTCACCGAGGATGGACTGCATCTGCTCAGCCTGCGCCGGCGTCAGATCCAGTTGTTTTTGCAGACGTTCGAAGTAGAGGGTGCGGCCGGCGGGGGTATCGAACGCCGGCTGATGGAGGCGATTGTGCCAGCCCAGGTGCATCGCCAGGGCGCCCGCCGCAAAGCCGCACAGAAACACCAGTGTCAGCACCGTGAGTCCCGCCACTTTGGGGTTCCACGCGGTTCGCACGGCGGCCTTCGCCATCAGGTTAGCGTTCATACGCCGTCAGCGCCAGCAGCATGTTGTCCTGCGCCAGGGCGCTGTCGGATGCCGCGGTGCCGTCTTGCGCCAGAACCGCGTCGGGTGTAAAACTCCCGCGGTAGGCGATTTCCCGCGACACCAGAAAGCTGCCCAACACCGCCAGTGTCAACATGCAGCTAAACGCCAGGCGTCTCGCGAAGACCAGGTCGAAGGGGAATAGACCGGCCAAGGAAGGCGCCGCGCTGTTGGCCTCGATCCGCTCCGCCACGCGAGCATAAAAGCCCGGAGCCGGCTCGTATTCCCGGTTCCGCAGGGCGACAAACATCTGCGAACAGTCCGCCATGCTCTCCACCCCGGCACGGCAGCTTTCACAATCGTTCAAATGGGCTTCGATGCGACGGCGCGCCGCCGGTTCCAGCAGACCGGAGAGGTACTCTTCGAGGCTCTCCGTCACTACTGCGTGCATACGTTTCTTCCCTTGCCAACCTGCAATTCTACGCCCGGAACCTGCCCCAGCGCGGGTCTTGTTGCCGCTCGCCGCTGCCCGCTTCGGAGGCCATTGTATCAACCAAACATACCGCCCGCACGGTTCTCAGTTCGTCGGCAACCCGGCCGGGCGGTCCAGCCGTTGCGCCGCCTTCACCAATTTCTGGCGGGCGCGAAAAAGCTTCACCTTGATGGTGTTTTCGTTCATCCCGGTCCGCTCCGCCAGTTCTTCCACGGAGTAACCTTCCACTTCTTTCAGCATTAACAACATGCGCTCCTCCTCGGACACCCTGGTGAGGAGCTTCACCACGTAATCCCTTTGCGACAGGCTGGTGTCGGCCGGTGTCTGCCGATTCACAGCGGGCTCGGAATTCTCCACTCGCCGCACTTCGTCCTCGCTGAGATCGCTTTCGTAAACCAGCTTGCGCACCTTGCGCTTGCGCAGGTAATCGAAGCACTCGTTGACCGTGATCTTGTAGATCCAGGTGATCAGCGAACTGCGGAAATCGAAATTCCGGATGGAAACGTAGACCTTGGCAAATACTTGCTGCGCAATGTCTTCCACGTCGTTGCGCTGGCGCACGATGCCGTGGATGATGGAGAATACCTTGGTCTGGTAGCGCTCCACGATTTCGCGGAACGCCCCTTCTTCGCCGGCCTGCGCGCGGCTGACCAGGACGCCTTCCGGGGTGTTCTGATAGTCCACTCTGGGTTTCGCCGCAACCTTGCTGCCGAACCCCGGGATCGTCAAAGTGCCGGTCGCCGCTTCCATACATGGCTTCCGACGTTCAACGCGGGGCAAGGGTTTCAAATATCGAACGGATCCATACTAGTTTGCCAGATAGAAGGGCAGTGGTTCCAAACCCTCGTTTTATCATGTAAAATCGCCCATGGAAACCCCGCCGCCGGCCGAATCCTCGCGCTTCGCTCCCTTTTTCTCGCGACCTGACCGCCCGCTGCCTCATCCAAAGGTGTGACAAGGCGGATTCCCGGCTCGCCTTTGTATAATACCAACCAGGGGCAAACCCCGTAGAGGAGTCTAAACGCATGGTGCAACTGACCGAACGAGCCATCGGCAAGGTGAAGGATATCATGGGCTCGCAGCAACCGGTTCCGGCCGGACTGCGGATCGCTGTAGTGGGCGGGGGTTGCTCCGGCTTCAGCTACTCCATGGCGTTCGAAAACCAGCCCAACATGCTCGACAAAACATACGATTTCGGCGGCCTGAAGGTCTACATCGACCAGGCCAGCATGCTCTATCTGGACGGCGCTGAAGTGGATTACATCGAGACGCTGGAAGGGGCCGGTTTCAAGTTCAACAATCCGCACGTCAAGTCGACTTGCGGCTGCGGCAGTTCCTTCCAGGCCTAGGGGTGGGGTAGCGCCGGCGGTCTCTGCCGCGGGGGTATTTGTCCTGTGGGAAGCCACCGGCGGCAGAGACCGCCGGCGTTACAAGGCGCTACCCCAGTTGCGCGGGCCGGATTCGATCTGCTACACTGCTGAATGTCCCGAACGTAAGGCTCAGTGGGAGGTTCGTTTGCCTGTTTGGAAGCGGACCGCTTGCACCAATGAGGTCACATGGCGCGTAAACCAGGCAAACACTATCAATCCGCCAGAAAACAGGTGGAAACCCGCGAATACCAGCTCGAAGAGGCTGTGACGCTCATCCAGAAAATCAAGTTCGCCAAGTTCGACGAAACCGTCGAGGTCCACTTGCGGCTTGGTGTCGACCCCAAGCACGCCGACCAGATGGTTCGCGGCACGGTTCTAATGCCGAACGGGCTGGGCAAGTCGAAAAAGGTGCTCGTGATCGCCAGCGGCGACAAGCAGCGCGAGGCGACCGAGGCCGGCGCCGACTACGTGGGCGGCGAGGACATGGTCAACAAGATTCAGTCCGAAAGCTGGACCGATTTCGATGCCGTGATTGCCACCCCGGACATGATGCGCTCGGTCGGCAAGCTGGGCAAGGTGCTGGGGCCGCGCGGCCTGATGCCGAACCCCAAGACCGGCACGGTTACGGTGGATGTGGTGAAGGCTATCCGCGAGATCAAGGCCGGCAAGGTGGAGTTCCGGGTGGATAAGACCGGCATCATTCACGCGCCGGTAGGGAAGATCAGCTTCGCCGCGCCCAAGCTGGTGGAAAATGCGGCGACCCTGATCACGGCGGTGATCAAGGCCAAGCCGGCGGTAGCCAAGGGCAAATACGTGAAGAGCGCGACCATCTGCTCCACGATGGGGCCGGGCGTCGCGGTCGACACCACCCCGTTCAGCGTGAAGGCGGCGGGCTAGAGCTCCGACAGGTGTTTCCATGAAAAAGAAGTCAGATAAGAAGAAGGATATCGACGCGCTGCACCAGGACCTGGAGCAGTCCGGCAACCTGTTCGTCACCGGCTATGAAAAGCTGCGCGTGAATCAGGATTTCGAGCTGCGCAAGGTGGTGCGCGGCGCGGGTGGCAAATACCGCGTGATCAAGAACAACCTGGCCGAGATCGCGGCCCAGGGCACCGCCTCGGAAGCGGTGCTCAAGAACCTGCGCGGGATGACCTCGCTGGCCTACACCAGCAACGATCCCGTGGCGTTGGCCAAGGCGCTGACCACCTACGCGAAAGCCAACCCCTCGTTCACCTTCAAGGCCGGGATTGTGGAAGGCCGGGCGATCGACGTGGGGGCCATCGGCGAGCTGGCCAACATGCCGTCGAAGGACGAAATCTTTGCCAAGCTGTTGTACCTCATCAACGCCCCGGCCCAGCGGTTGCTGACGGCGATGCAGGCGGTGGGACGCAACCTGGCCGTGGTGGTGGATCAGGGAGTGAAGGAAAACAAGTTTCAGGCGTAAGGGCCGCGTCACGCGGCCCGAGCCGGCGATTTTTGATTCTAAGGAGTTCAAGAGATGGCGGACATTAACGCAATTGCGGAACAGATTCAAGGCTTGACGCTGCTGGAGGCATCCCAGTTGGTCAAGCTGCTCGAGGAAAAGCTCGGAGTATCGGCGGCGGCTGCCGCTCCGGTGATGGTGGCGGGCGCCGGCGGAGGCGCCGCGGCTGCTCCGGCAGCCGAAGAGAAGACCGAGTTCACCGTGGTTCTGACGGCTGTCGGCGCGAATAAGATCAACGTCATCAAGGCCGTTCGCGAGGTCACCAGTCTGGGTCTGAAGGAAGCCAAGGACCTGGTGGATGGCGCTCCCAAGCCGGTCAAGGAAGGCGTCAGCAAGGAAGAAGCCGAGACCATTAAGAAGAAATTCGTCGACGCCGGCGCGACCGTCGAGGTGAAGTAAAATCACGGAGCCGGGGGCGCCAGCCTTCGGCCAAGGCCCCGGCGCCATTCCGGCCGGGGCTGTCCGTGTTTTTGCGGTTTGACTTGCCGGTGCAAGTCTTGCTAGTATAAGTAGTTGGGCTGTCGATTCCGCGGACTCGATCCCCATTGGAGAAAGTGATTCCCGAATCCTGGCACTTCAATTGCAGTTCGCGTGAAACTGCCGAGAGGGTACCTCTGTCCGTTTCGCGCCATCAGGATTCCTGCACCCGCCCGGCCATCGCCGGTCCTTTCGCGACGCCCGTTCGCACCCTGCCCTTTTTCTTACATTCGGCGCTCCAAGAGGTTTCCCCTCCGGGAGCGCTTTTGGTTCTGTGCTTATAGCCCCGGTCCCTTTGCGTTGGCTGTCCGGCCGTCAGGAGTTATAGAATGGCAAATCAAAATAACGGTGCCGTCCCCGAGCGAGTCGATTTTTCCAAGATCAAGACCTCGATTCCGATTCCGAACCTGATCGAGGTGCAGAAGAAATCGTACGAGCGGTTTCTGCAGATGGACCAGCTCCCCAACGAGCGCGAGGACATCGGCCTGCAGACGGTATTCAGCTCGGTATTTCCGATTTCCGATTTCCGCGGCGTCAGCGATCTGGAGTTCGTCGATTACTCGATCGGCAACTGGGAATGCAAGTGCGGAAACCTTAAGGGGCTGCACCACCTGCGCTCCACCTGCCGCAATTGCGGAGCCGCCGTGCGCACCGACCCGTTCCACGCCGGCGACATCCTCTGCCAGCATTGCGGAACCTTCAACAAGAACGTGGTCACCTTCTGCAACAAGTGCGGCGACCCGGTCGGCCTGCAACTGAAATACGACATGCAGGAGTGCCAGGAGCGCGGCATGACTTACGCCGCGCCGCTGAAGGTCACCATCCGCCTGACGGTGTATTCGAAAGACGCGGAAACCCAGAAGAAGAGCGTTCGCGACATCAAGGAACAGGAAGTCTTCTTCGGCGAAATTCCGTTGATGACCGACAACGGCACCTTCATCATCAACGGCACCGAGCGCGTTATCGTGAGCCAGTTGCACCGTTCGCCCGGCGTGTTCTTCGAGCGGGTTCCCGCGCAGGGCTACTTCCTGGGCAAAATCATCCCCTACCGCGGAAGCTGGGTCGAGTTCGAATACGACAACAAGAATCTGCTGTACGTCCGTATCGACCGGAAACGGAAATTCTACGGCTCCGTGTTTCTGCGCGCGCTCGGCCTCAAGACCGACGCGGACATTCTGCGCACCTTTTACCGCATCAGCAAAATCAGCCTCAAGGACAAGAAGCTTTACTGGAACGTGGACGAAGGCCTGACCGGGCTCAAGCTCTCGCACGCCATCGCCACCAAGGGCGGGGAAACCGTGGTGGCGCAGGGCAAGAAGATCACGCCGTCGGTGTTCAAGGAAATCCAGAAGGCCAAGATCGACCGCGTGGAGGTGGCGGCCAACGATCTGGAGGGCGCTTACGCCGCCGCCGACGTTTGGGACAAGGATACCGGCGAAGTATTCATCGACGCCAACAGCGAGATCACCACCACCATCCTGGCCAAGCTGATCGAAGCCGGCGTGGATGAGGTCGAGGTGTTCTTCCCCGAGCGCGACGAAGTCGGCATGGTGATTTCCTCGACCATCAAGAAAGACACCATCAAAACCCAGAACGAAGCGCTGATCGAGATCTACCGCAAGCTGCGTCCGGGCGATCCTCCCACGCTCGATACCGCCACCCAGCTTTTCCAGGGCATGTTTTTCGACCCGCGCAAGTACGATTTTTCGCGCGTCGGCCGCATGAAGTTCAATATCAAGCTTCACGACAAGGCCGACGCCACCAGCCTGGACAAGCGCACTCTCGACAGCGAAGACTTCCGCAACACCATCACCTACCTGCTCAAGCTGCGCAAGGGCATCGGGGCGGTGGACGACATCGACCACCTGGGCAACCGCCGCGTGCGCGCGGTGGGCGAGCTGCTCGAGAACCAGTTCCGCATCGGCCTGGTGCGCATGGAACGCGCCATCAAGGAAAAGATGTCGGTGTACCAGGAAATGTCCACCGCCATGCCGCACGACCTGGTGAACGCCAAGCCGGTGATGGCGGCGATCCGCGAGTTCTTCGGCTCCAGCCAGCTTTCCCAGTTCATGGATCAGACCAATCCGCTCTCCGAGATCACACACAAGCGGCGTCTTTCGGCGCTGGGACCGGGCGGTCTGAGCCGCGAGCGCGCCGGCTTCGAAGTGCGCGACGTGCATCCCACCCATTACGGCCGCATCTGCCCGATCGAAACGCCGGAAGGTCCTAACATCGGGCTGATCTCCTCGCTCTCCTGCTTTGCGCGGATCAACGATTACGGCTTCATCGAAAGCCCGTACCGCAGGGTGGAAAAGGGCGTGGTGATCGACCAGGTGAAGATCCTCAACCCCGGCGACCTGGATTACAAGGTGGGCGACACGGTGTCGCGCGGGCAGGCCGAGGAAGCCAACCGCAAGCTCAGCGCCAAGAAGCAGCCGGCCGAGTACGAAGCCCACTGCGAGTATCTTTCCGCCTGGGAGGAAGACAAGTACATCGTCGCCCAGGCCAACGTGGGGTTGGACGAGAAGGGCCGCATCGTGCCCGAACTCTGCAACGCGCGCCAGGCCGGCAACTTCGTGCTCAAGCCGCGGGAGGAGATCGAATACATCGACGTCAGCCCCAAGCAACTGGTCTCGGTGGCCGCCAGCCTGATCCCGTTCCTCGAAAACGACGACGCCAACCGCGCTCTCATGGGCTCCAACATGCAGCGCCAGGCGGTGCCCCTGCTGCGCGCCGACGCGCCTTTCGTCGGCACCGGCATGGAGTACGTCACGGCGCGCGATTCGGGCGCGGTGGTGCTGTGCAAACGCTCCGGCGTGGTGGACTCGGTGGATAGCGAGCGCATCATCGTCCGCGTGGAAGGCACCGCCCACGAAGGCCAGCTTTCGCGCGAGGTGGGCGCCGATATTTACCAGCTCACCAAGTTCAAGCGCTCCAACCAGAACACCTGCATCAACCAGAAGCCGATTGTCGAAGTCGGGCAGCGGGTGGTGAAAGGCCACGTGCTGGCCGACGGCCCCTGCACCGATATGGGCGAACTGGCCCTGGGACGCAACGTGCTGGTGGCCTTCATGCCCTGGCGCGGCTACAACTTCGAAGACGCCATCCTGGTCAGCGAGAAGCTGGTCAAGGAGGATTACTACACCTCGATCCACATCGAGGAATTCGAAATCGAGGCCCGCGACACCAAGCTGGGCCCCGAGGAAATCACCCGAGACATTCCCAACATCGCCGATTCGTTCCTGCGCAACCTGGACGAAAGCGGCATCATCCGCATCGGCGCCACGGTGAAGCCGGGCGACATCCTGGTGGGCAAGGTGACCCCGAAGGGCGAAACCCAGCTCACGCCCGAGGAAAAACTGCTGCGGGCGATCTTCGGCGAAAAGGCCGGCGACGTGAAGGACGCCTCGCTATTTTGCCCGCCGGGCATCGAAGGCACCATCGTCGATTGCAAAATCTTCTCCCGCAAGGGGCAGGAAAAGGACGAGCGCTCCCGCGCCATCGAAGAAACCCAGATCCAGCGCCTCCAGCGTAACCTGCAGGACGAAATCCGCATTCTCACCGACGAGCGCGCCAAGCGCCTCGGCAACCTGCTGGAAGGCAAGAAGCTGCTGGCCGACCTGCACGACGAAAAGACCAACAAGCGCCTGCTCAGCAAGGATACCGAGCTGACCCGCGACATCATCGAGAAGATCAAGTCGCGCGACCTCAAGCGCATCCGCCTCGCCAACAAGGATCCGCGGCTCAACGAGCAGATCGACGAAATCGAGGAGATGACCTCCCGCCAGATCGCGGTGCTCGAGAAGATCACCGACGAGAAAACCGCCAAGCTGCGCAAGGGCGACGAGCTGCCTCCCGGCGTCATCAAGCTGGTCAAGGTTTACATCGCCATGAAACGCAAGCTTTCGGTGGGCGACAAGATGGCCGGCCGCCACGGCAACAAGGGCGTCATCGCGCGGATCCTGCCGGAAGAGGATATGCCGTACATGCCGGACGGGACGCCGGTCGAGATCGTGCTCAACCCGCTGGGCGTTCCCTCGCGCATGAACGTGGGGCAGATTCTCGAAACCCACCTCGGCTGGGCCGCCCAGGCGCTGGGCGTGCAGTTTGCCACCCCCGTCTTCGACGGCGCCACCGAGAAAGAAATCAAGCGCGCCCTCACCGAAGGCAAGCTGCCGACCTCGGGTAAGACCAAGCTCTACGACGGCCTGACCGGTACCGAATTCGAACAGCCGGTGACGGTGGGCTACATCTACATGATGAAGCTCTCGCACCTGGTGGACGACAAGATTCACGCCCGCTCCATCGGGCCGTATTCGCTGATCACCCAGCAGCCGCTGGGCGGCAAGGCGCAGTTCGGCGGCCAGCGCTTCGGCGAAATGGAAGTCTGGGCGCTGGAAGCCTACGGCGCCGCCTACATTCTCCAGGAGTTGCTCACGGCCAAGTCCGACGACGTGTATGGCCGCGCCAAGATTTACGAAGCGATTGTCAAGGGCGAAGCGGCCATCGAACCCGGCGTACCGGAATCGTTCAACGTGCTGATTCGCGAATTGCAGTCGCTGTGTCTCGATGTCGAGTTAATGAAGAAGCCGCATGAACTGCCGGAACTGGCGCCGGCGGCGGACTAAGAAGATTGGGCCACGAATGAACACGGATAAACACAGATAAGCAAAGACACAAAAGGTGGCGGAGAACAAAGTCCTTCAAGATCTTGTGTTGGTTTTATCCGTGTTCATCTGTGTTCATCCGTGGCTAAAGGTTTTTAGGTTTTTAGGTTTTTAGGTTTTTAGGTTTTTCGAACTGGAGGCTATTTTGAGATCCTCTCCGTACGATCGGGCGAATTTGATAGCGGATTTCGATTCCATCCGCATTTCTCTGGCG
>JBAVIH010000631.1:0-17151 GCA_049686695.1 Bryobacteraceae bacterium
GCGCTGGGCGGCAGGCCGGCCAGGCCGGCGGGATCGGTAATCACCAATTCGAAGGCGTTGGTGGAATCGAGCACGTTCTCGGCGAACTTGATGGTGAGCCGGCTCAGCTCGACGTCGAGCGCCTCCAGCCGTTGCTTGCCGGCCGGGTCGAGATTGGCGCCGTGCCGGCGGAAGTTCTCGATGGTTTTGGTGAGGAGGCGCCGGCGCTCGCCTTCCAGACGCGCGGCCTCTTCGGTGGCGGCGAAATCCTGCACGGCGCGCCAAAGCCCGGCGTGGAGCGGGATGCCGGAATAGAAAGCGCTGACCTTCGGCTGCGCGGCGCTGTAGGCGGCGCGCAGTTCCGGGTAAGTGGCGACGGCCTCCAGGTGGCGCACCACGCCAATGGCATACTCGAGCGGCTCCGCCAGATCGTCGAGACTCCGCAGCGTGTTGACAAAGGTGCGCGGGCCGCCGGCGGCCGCGACATCCTCCAGCCGCTCGCGCGCGCGGCGCAGCAGTTCTTCTGTGGCGGGGGTCACGTGTTCGGCGCGGATGCGGTCGAACGGGACGTGAAACTCAGGCGTCAAAAGAGGATTGAGAGGGTTGGCAGACGGCATCTTTTTGAGGGTACCAGTTCCGTGCCGGAAGCGAATTCCGAACGGCCTGCCCACAAACGGTGCGCGAACGCCTAGAATGGTGAGAAGCAATGAGTTTCGATCCGAACGGGTCGCCGGGCCGTGTCCCGGCCGAAGAATGGCTGAACGTCTTCGCCCTGGTCACCTACATTCCGGCTCCGCTCGGAGAGTTTCTGGATAAACTGCGGCGCGAACTGGTGCCCCACGATGACCCTCGCGCCCACGTCAGTTTGTTGCCGCCCCGCCCCCTGGCCGGCGAATGGCGGCAGGCCTGGGCCGAGGTCCGCAACACGCTCCGGCGCCGCCCGGCGTTTGAGGTGGAACTGACGGGCGTCCGGACGTTTCCGGTGACCGATGTGATCTACCTGGAAGTCGGCGCCGGGGCTGCCGAGCTGTGCGACATCCACGCTCAGATGAATTCGAACTCACTGGCCTTTGAGGAGCCGTTCGCCTACCACCCCCACGTCACCCTGGCGCAAGACATCTCCCACCAGGACGTTGGCGAGCTGCTCCAACTGGCAGAGCGGCGATGGAGGGAGTTTCGCGGCGAGCGCAGTTTCCGCGCCGAGCGGGCTGTGTTCGTGCAGAACACCATCAGCGACCGCTGGCTCGATCTGGCCGAATACCGGCTCGACAGCATGCCCGTTAATTTGTGAGATCCCTTTTTCCCTCCAGCCACTACACCCTTATGGCAGCCGGTTAGACGTGAGGCTGGAATCGGAGCGCGCCCGATTCCGGCGAAGTGCGGCTTGCTCCGCCGCTGGAAACTCGGCCGGACGGGCGGGTAAAGGTTTTGGCCGTTCCGGTCGATAAGAGATTTGGACGAGACAGTCCGCGCCGTCAAAGGGGAACTCTTGGTAACCATTGCGGTTTGCGATACAGAGCCGATTGCGATAGAAGGGCTGCGAGGCCTTCTGGAAGCGACCGGGGAGTTGCGCGTCGTCGCGGCCGAAAGCACTCTGGGCGACGGCATGGACGCTGTGCGCGAGTTGCGGCCGGCCGTCTTGCTGGTGGACAAAGCGCTGGGCATCCACGCCGTACTGGACTGGCTGATCGCCTTGCGCCAGATGGACCAGCGGCCGGCGGTCATTGTGTGGGGTGCGGCGCTATCGGAATCCGAAGCCCTCCGCATTCTGCAAGCTGGGGCGACCGGCGTGATCCGCAAGACCTCCAAACTGGATTCGGTGATGGCTTGCGTGCGCGCCGTGGCGGCGGGCGGTTCCTGGATGGAAGATTCCGTGCTGTTGGAGCGGGATCGGCCGTATCGCACTGCCCGGTCGCCGCTGACAGGGAGGGAAGTCGAGGTTATGGACCTGGTCGAGCGCGGGCTGAAGAACAAAGATATCGCCGACGCGCTCGGAATCCGTATCGGCACCGTCAAAATCCACTTGAAGCATATTTTCGAAAAGACCGGCATCCGCGGCCGCTACGGTTTGGCGCTCTCGGGGCTAAAAGAAAAAGGGCTGCTGATGTCCCCAATTCTGGAAACCGTGCCGCTGCCGGACACGCGTATTGCTTGAAAGGAGTACGCCGGAGCGATGGAGCTTGCTGAAAAGACGGTGGTTGACACCGGCCCACGCGGGCCGCTGGTGAAGACCCGACGAATACGTTCCAGACTGTATCTAATTCACCAGTACCCGCAAACTTGGGTAATGAACCATCTAAAGATACTCTTGCCATTCCTATTAAACGAGCTTAATCTAGTAATACACCCTGGTTATCAGAACTCATAGAACTATAGTCAATGGCAAGCTTGCTTGCGAAGGACTGGGAGGGGCCCGATGACATCGGCTTTATCGATTCGCAAACCCGTGGCGCAGACCATCGCCGTGCTGTCCGTGAGCCCGGCGGAGGAAGACCATTTCCTCCTGCAAGACATTTTTTCGAGCCCCAGCCGGACGCTTTACCCTGACGTAGGGTTCACCCTGAACGCCAAAAGCACGATTGCGGCGGCGAAGAGCGCTCTACAGCGGGGACGGATCTCGGTTGTGATGTGCGAGCACGACTTGTCGTCGGGGTCGTGGAAAGAGTTGCTGGACGTCGCGGAACGCCTGCCGGCGCCGCCGCCGGTGATCGTGACCTCGCGCATGGCCGACGAGCGCATGTGGGCCGAGGTTCTCAACCTGGGAGGCTACGATGTGTTGGCGCGGCCTTTCAACAGCGAGGAAGTGATTCGCACGGTCACCTCGGCCTGGAGTTTGTGGCAACACCGCTTCCAGTGCCAGGCTGAGACCTCGCAGAGAGCGAGCGTCGGGGGTAGCGCAGCATGAAAATCATCGTGATTCCCGAAGACGATTTGCAGCGTTTGGAAAGACGCTTCGGACCGGATGTGCGCCGCATGGGGCCGTGGAACTCGGATGGCGTTTTCGGCTACTCGAGTGTCTCCCTCGGCGCGGTAGAGAGCGCTGCCGAGGCCGTGGGAGCGCCGGGTTTGCCGGAGGCGGTATCGCGCTTGCAAGATGCGCGGGAACCGGTGGCTGCGTTTCTGGATCTGGTGGAAGCCTTCGGTCCCGATCTGGTGGTCAAGATCAAGGCCGCGTACTCGGCGACTTCGCTCACTCCTCCATCCGGCCGTCCGGTCGGATCTTCGAAGCTGCCGGCGCGAGGGTCCGGCGCGGCCACCGCAGCCTGAGAAGGTGGGGCGGACGCGCTCGTCCGCGCCGGCCCCCCCGGGGTCCGGCTGTTTGCGGTTCCCCGAGAATTCGCCGCGGTGTCTGCCCGTGCGAGCTTACCCACTGGACGTCCGGCTCGTGACGCCGGTGCGCCTCCTGATATCATAAAGTTCGCAATTCCACCGGGAGGTTCTGTTTCATGGCCGCTGAAGTCAACCGGCGCAGTTTTCTGAAGACGGCTGCGCTGGCCGCCGGCCCCGCCATTATCACTGCGCGCGGGGCCAATCAAAAAATCAACATAGGCTGGATCGGCGTGGGCACGCGCGGCAACCTGGCCATCGAGTGGCTGCACAACGCAGCGCCCAACGACGTGGCGCTCACCGCCGTGTGCGACACCTACCAGGGTTACATCGAGCGCGCCAAGGCTCGCGTGAAATCCGTGTGGGGCAACGATCCCGCCACTTACACGGACTATCGCGAACTGCTGGCCGACCGCAACGTGGACGCGGTGTTCATCATGACGCCCGAGCATCTGCACCGCGACATGACCGTTGCGGCAATGCAGGCGGGGAAGCACGTTTACATCGAAAAGCCGCTGGCGCACACCATCGAAGAAGGTTCTGATATCGTGCGCGAATGGGAACGGTCGGGCAGGGTGGTGCAGGTGGGCACGCAGAACCGCAGTTCCTCGCTCTACAGGAAAGCCAAGGAACTGATCGAGCAGGGCATGATCGGCCAGGTGCAATACGTGCGCGCCTTCTGGTATCGCAACTCATTGCCGAACGAGCCGGCATTGCGGTATGCGATCCCGGCCGAAGCCACGCCGGAGAATACCGATTGGAAGCGCTTCTTGGGAAGCGCGCCCCAGCGAAGCTGGAGCCCGCAGCGCTACTTCCAGTGGCGGCTGTACTGGGATTATTCGGGCGGCATTTCGACCGACTTACTGGTGCACCAGACCGACATCGTCAATTTCATGCTCAACAAGACCACGCCGAAGACCTGCGTGGCCTCGGGCGGCATTTACCGCTGGCACGACGACCGCGACGTGCCCGATACGTTCAGCGCCATTTACGAATACGACGATAACTTCCAGATCAACTACAGTTGCTTCTTCGGCAACGACCGTTACGGCTACGGCGAGCAGGTTTGCGGCAACGAGGGCACTATCGAAGTCATGAACCGGCAGGACCTATACTTCAATCCGGAAACCTACCACGGCAAGGCGCCGGCCTCGATCGCGGGACGCAAGCCGATTCACCTGAACGGCAAGGCCGATTTCGGCGAAGCCGACGGCGTAAACAACCATTTCCGCAACTTCATTCAGGCCGTGCTGGGCAACGAGAAGGTGATTGCGCCGCCGACAGTGGGCCAGCAGGCCGCCATTTCCGGCCACCTGGCCACGCTCTCGTTCCGCCACCAAAAGAAAGTCATTTGGGATGACGCGGCCGCCGATTACCGGTTTTCCTGAAATCGGCGGCGCGGCCGCCCCGCGTCACACCTCTGTTACTTTGCCTAACTCCACGTTCGTCAAAGTAACGATGGCGCCGGGAGCCACCAAAACTTGCGAACTGGCGCCCGCCGGCGCGACCGCGTTCTCCTGCTGCGGGCTGGCAGTCTCGAGATATCGAAACTTCGTTCCCGGCCATTTCACGTCCACCTTCTGCGCCACGCCGGAGCGGTTCAGCATTATCAGTGTTTGTTCGCCATGCGCGCCGCTGAAAGCCGTCGCGAGCACCTCCGAGTTGGAACACGCCACCTTCACCCGCTGCATGCCTGCACGCACCCGGCGTGAGTAGGCCCCGAAGATCCGCAACTGGTGGCTGGATGCCGCCGGCTTCAGCCCATGCTCGGGATCGGGCGCCAGCAAGGTCCGGGTCCATCCGTAAGACGGCTGAACCACGTTGAGCAGCGTCCAGCAATACATCACGCCGCACGCGTCCAACTGGGTCAGCACCTTGTGATAGAGTTGCCCCATCGCCAGCGCGACCCGGTAAGCGCGCGTCTGATACGCGCCGTTATTGACGCACAGCTCCACGGCGAAGAACGGCTTGTCTCCGATCGCATCCCGCAACTGGCTCAGGCGCGCGTCGAAACCGTCGGGGTCGTGAAAATAATCCTGGTAATCGTAAAGATTGGAGGCGGAGTAATCGAGCGTCTTCCACACCGCCGGGTCTTGCCGGAAGGCTTTCGCGGCCGCCACGCCGCCGAGCGAAAATGGTGCGTTGTGCATGTGGATCTTGATGGCTCCGAACCCAGCGGCGTCCAGCCCGCGGCGCAGCGCCGGCGCCATCTTCTGCCAGTTCTCCGCCGATTGCGTGACCTCGTTCTGAATCCCGACAATCTCCGGAGCGTGGCCGATCTTATCCCGCGAGACTTGGCAGTACCGCACCATGGCCTTTACATAGGCCTCGATCCCGGGGGCGTCGGTCAGTTTGCCGGCGGCGTCGCGAACCCTGGCCCATGGTGGCAGTTCCCAGAACTCGAAGATCACTTTCCCGCCCAGGCGCCGCACCCGGCGCATGTATTCGAAGTCGCTCGTCTCGCAGTTCGGAAAATTGTCGCCGTAGTAATGCGGCGAGGCATCCTCCGGCCGGTCCCAGTTGGTCATCGCCGGGTTGAGAAGCGCTCCGGTTGGATACTCGCGATGCAGCAGCAGGTTGTACTCGGCGAGAATACGCCACCACTCTTTGGCGCCCTGCGGGCTCAATTCGGCGAAGGCGGGAGGCGTGGTGGTGCCGCCCCAGCCGAGCATTTCCTGGTACCGCACGGCGTCGACCACGTCCACCGTCACGGATTCGACAGCCGGCGGAAGCAGCCTTCCGCGCACCGTCCCATCCCCGGCGAAGGCCAGTTGGTGACGGTTCACATCGAGCGGCGCGTTGGAGACGAGCGCCTGTATCCCGTTCAACTGAACGCGCACCGTCAGCCGGTAGTCGGCCACCACTGTGATTGACTTCAAGTCTCCGCTGTACTCGACGCTGGATTCTTCCCACAGGCCCTCCGGATGGCGGCCCGGGCGCGGTTGCACCGGCGGCACCTTGCTCAGCCCCGGTGAGTCGTTATAGCGGACCGCCAGGCGCGCCTTGCCGCCGCCGGCTTCCACCGTGAAGCCGCCGCACGGCCCGGTGAAAATCCATCGCAACTGCGGCTTCTCGCCGCTCCAGGCGTCGATCTCGACGGTCCGCTCGAATAGCGCGGGCAGCCATTCGGCGAAGTACTTTCGCGGTGGGCCGGGCACCGTCCACTTGGTTCGCGGCGACGGCGGGCCGGGAAACTCGAAAGCATCGCCGCTGGCCGATCCCTTCCAGGGCGGCAAGTCGAGCCTGGCTGAATTGGCCGGCTCGCTGCGCTCCTGCGCCGCCAGTGCCGATGCCGTGAGCATCGCTCCGGAAAATGTGCGCCGCGAAAACTGTTTCATCGAACCTCCTGCCGCGCCGGGCTCGCCTGCCCGATCGATTCTGACCGGACCCGGTAGCTCCACGATAATACGTTTCGTTCGGGCCGGGTCGGCTCAAGCCGCCGGCGCTACCGTAACGGTGTACTAAGCTGAAAGGAGCGCCCGCGCCGCCGCCACTTACTTTTCTATGGACACCCATCCAGCGCTTGATCGCTACATCAGTCTCAAACTGGCGGCACTGGGCCAATCCACGCCCCGCACCGCCTCGGACCCTGACTTCCTCCAGCTTGCCGGACCGCTGCTGCGCAATATCCACCAGAAAGATCAACTGCTGCGCGGTCTCTTGTGTCCGGTGGACGCGCGCATCCAAGGCTTTCTCGACCGCTATCTGAAGGACATTTGTCCCCAGGGAGCGCCACGCCTCGCGTCGCGCACCCTGACTCTCGACCTGCCCGGGATGGCCCGGGCCCTCTCGTTTCCGCCGGGTGCGGAAAGTTTTCACTCGCCGTATCTGGATTCCTACCGCGTGGCGCAGGGCGTCCTGCACAATCCCAAGAGCGACCGCCGCACCACGCAAGGCGTTTTCCACATTGCGGAAGGCGGTTTGCCCATCCCGGCGGACAAGATCGCCGTCCCCAAGCCGGTTTTCGCCAAGCTGCTTGCAATGGCGCTGGATCCTCCCGCGGACGTGCTGGCGCTGCCGTACGCCGCTGCCGAACCCGCGGCGGCGGGCCTGTTCGTTTCGCTGCTGCTTCGGCCGGTGGTGAGCCCGGCCACCAGCCAGGCGCCTGAGAGAAGCATGGAGATCCGTTTCTTCGCGCCCGGAACGCTGGTCGCCAACCTGGATTTCGTGGAGTGCCTGTTCGGCAACGGCGGCGATCCGTATTTGCCGGAAAACGACGCGGCGCTGGACGTGCAACACTGGACCGGCCACTCCGGCTGCGTGATTCTGGCTCCTCACCTCGCCTCGGCGCGCAAGAGCGACTTGGGCCTGCCCCACATCAGCCAGGCCACCGAACGGCAGAAACGCGACGGCATGTGCTGGAGCCAGCCGGATGAGCTTTACAACGGCGGCACGGCTTTCAAGGTCGCCTGCCGCGACGAATCCGGCGTCATGGTGACCATCATCGCCGACAATTATTTCGGCTATTGCAAGAAGGAAGTCAAAACCCAGATCAGCTTCGCCGCCAATTTGAACGGGCTGTGCGAGGAGGAGCACGCCGGCGGCGCCATAGCCTTCCCCGCCTACGTGCTCGGGCAGGATTTCATCGCCGATCGCACGGTGCGGCTGAAACGCACCACGTTCGAAGCCGCTCTGGGCCTGCTGGGCAGCCGCGCCGAGATCCGGCCGGAAGGTTACGCCGTGGATCGCCGTTTCCCCAGTATCCTGTACGTTCCCGAATCCTCGACCTTCGGCGTGCGCGAGGGGTTCGTCGGCTGGGAATCGCAGGGCCAGCGGCGGCAGATTCCGCTGCGCGCCGAAGAGGTGTACGTGCTTCCTTCGGGCTACCGGCTGCGCCTGGAAAAGCAGCTCACCGGCACGTCCTGGCGGCTGGTCGGCACGCGTCCGGATGGAACCCTCTGTCACAAGCCCTCCACCGTTTCGGGCGGCGGCAAGAGCGAGATTTCCAAGTCCATCTCCGACCTTCTGTTGAAGGGATCGGTCGTCGTAAAAGATTATTCGATCGACATGGACGCGGTGGCTGCCATCCTCGAAAAAAATTACTCGGGCATCCTTCGGGAAGGCCGGTCGGGCAACCGCGCTAGCCGGCCGATCCTCAGCCTCGAGCGGTCGCTCGGCTCGGTGATCAAGTTGCTGACCGCCTCCAGCGATTACACCGACGAACACAACCAGTGGGTGCGCGGCTTGCCGCAAACCATTCGCCAGTTGGTCTTCGCCGTCAAGCGCTACTACCGGCCCGAATGGGGCGACCGCTGGCGCGAGCACTTCACCGTGGACCGCATCAACGGCTTCCTGGGCCATGAGCTCAAATTCGACGGCGAACGGCTGGTGAGCAATTACCTTCGCGTGGGTTACGACCCAGACGGCTCCTGGCGCATCTACAAGCTGCGCCCGGATTTTCATCCCGCCGACAAGGTGCAGGTGGAGGACGACATCACCGCCTCCGTGCTGCTTCCGCGCGAGGCGCTCTCGCATCTGGACGAGAAGTACAAGAACCCCAGCGTCAAACTGGTGGTCAACTGCGAGGCCATGCTGTTCCAGCGGCCGGACGAGGGCATTCACCGCGGCGCCGATCAGCAGGCGGAAGCCGATATCGCCAGTCCGGAGACATTCCTCTCCAACTTCGAGCCGCTCACCCGCGCGGATGCCAGGCGCCTGGTCGATCATGTGGTCGAGTTCGACCGCTACAGCCAGCCCATGAAGCAGCTCATTGCGAAGTTCGCAGCTTCGGAAAGCGGCGCCTACGTGGTGTCCTCCGCGCACCCGCGCCTGGTGGATGGCAAACCGTCGAAGAATCCCCGCTATCTGCAGAAGCGGCCGGACCTGGTGCATGCCCGCGAGACTTACCTGGCCGAAATCACCGCGCGCCTGGACCGCGGTATTCCCGATGACGGGCGTGTGTTCTTTCCGGTCAACGCGGTCTTGCCCGGCCGCCGCAATAATCCGCCCGAACCAAAGCTCGGCATTGCGCCGTTGGCGGTCTATAGTCCGATCCACTACCAGGAAACGCCCGAACTGTTCATGGAGTTTATCTCCAGCCTGACCGGCAAGTCGCCTTCCACTACCGGATTTGGCAGCGAAGGAGCTCTCACCAAGGGGCCGTTCAACGCGCTGCTGCCGGTGATCGACGTAAACAACGCGCTGATTTCCATGATCCTGGCCGAATATGCGGCGATTACCACCTCGGCCGGTTACGTGGGCCCGCATTACCGCGTCGAGCACGATGTCAGCATGCTGGTGCCGGAGCTTTGGTGCAGGATGCGGGTGGAGGAGCGCGACCCCCGGTTTCTGATCGGGAACGGATACCTGGAAAAAGTGGAGGATTTTTGCATCGATGGCCGCACGGTGCTGGCCAGCCGGCTGGGCTACCGGATCACGTCGCGCTTCGCCGACGTATTCCTGGGACGCATTTTCGAAACCCCCGACGCGGTCTTTCCGGAGGAGATGTTGAGGCCCGAGGTGCAGGATCTGGCCATGTTCGCTTCCGGGGTGGATGCCATCGTGGAAAGCCAGCAGCGGGTGGCCCAGGCATATTTCGAAGATGGCAGCGTGGAAGATGCCTGCCCGCCGCTGCGGGCGCTGCTCGAGATCATGGCCCATGGCAGCTTCCAGGGGATGACGCTCGACGATCCCCGGCTACGGGCGCAATTCACCCGTGAAGCGGTTCTGGCCAGCGAATGGTACAGGCAGCGCCTAAGCACACGGCAGCGCAAGGAGACCGAGCTATGGGAACGCCACCTGCTGGCGTTGGAGGAGTTCCGCGCCTCGGGGTTGGAAATCCCGCCGCAGCTCGATTTGGAAGCCCGCGTCCAGGCTGCCAGGGACAGGCTGGCGGTGGTCGGCTCGCCGGACTATTTGAATGACTTGATGGGAACTATCGGCGCCGACCCGCTGTTCGGTGGCTCCGAAAGCTGAACCGGCCTCGCCAGGAGCGAGGAATAGTTCTCCGGGCGCGAGATATACCTCTTACGCGATGCTCGAAGGTGCCAGAACGATTCAACGTACCCAGGCCGAAAGTTTGGCATAAGTACCGAATTTGACCCAAACTTACCAGGGGCCGAACTGGTACGGCATGGACTACCGTAAGGCAACAACATTTGGCATCCTAAGTCAAATGGGATGCGAACTTAGGGACCAACTGGGAACTCAGTATCTGGCGGCTCTCGAGATGGTGCGGCGGGCGCAGCAGCGCCTCAATCAGGCCGTGACCGTTACCACCATCGAGTGCGCCAGGACGGAACTGCGTCGGGTTGAGGAGTACCGGCTCGACATACTTCGCGAAATCACCCACCATTGCGTAAGCCACGACTGCGCTACCGAGCACATGGAAGAAGTCTGCCGGCAGCCGCTCCGTGCCAGATTGGCGGTGGCGTCATGATGCTGACCGCCGGACTTTACGGTGCCACGGTAGTGCTGGTGCTGGCCACCATCATCCATGCACGGCACAAACGCACCCGCCGCGTTCAGCCAGCACTGTGCGGGCTGGACCCCTTCTCGCCTAAAGGGCCGATCGAATCCGGGCAGGGAAAAAAGCGGTCCGACCGCGTCGGCTCCGCCCTGCGCGCCTGGACCGAGCGCGCCGAGGCCGATTTAGTCGTGCCTTCGCGGCCGATGGAACCCGAGCCCGCAACCGTACCCGAACCGGCGCCGGAAATGCAGGTCGCCAATCACGCGCCGCGGACCCAGCCCGCAGTCGAGGCCCCTGCCTCGAGGGATTATTCGGAGTGGGGGGATTACTCGGAGTGGATCCCCGAACCCGAACCACTCAGCGAGCCGGCCGCCAAAGCCGCCGATGACGCCAACGCCGCCAACCAGGATAGGTTCTCGAACCAATCTGCCGACGCTGAGAACGACCGGTTCAGGCCGCCATCGCCCACGCTCGCGTCGCAGAGCGCCGATTACTACGAGACCCTGCAAATCAGCCCCAACGCCGACCCCGAGACGATTCACCGGGTCTACCGCATCATGGCGGCGCGCTTTCATCCGGACAACCCAACCACCGGCAGCCTGGAGCGCTTCCTCCTCTTGCGCGAGGCTTATCAGACGCTCAGCGATCCGGAACTGCGCGCGGAGTACGACGCCAGCCGCCAGAGCTTTCAGGCACAGCCCCTGCCCATCTTCTGGCAGAGGTCCTTCGTGGATGGAATCGAAGGCGAAACCAACCGCCGCCTGGGCGTGCTTTCGCTGCTGTATCAACGCCGCCGGATTAGCGAAAGCAAACCGGGAGTTTCGCTGTTGGAACTCGAGCAACGCATGGCGTTCCCGCGCGAGTACCTGAATTTCACCCTCTGGTATCTGCGCTCGAAGGGGTATGTCACGGTGATGCCGGACAACTCCGACTATACGTTGACCAGCACGGGCGTCGACTATGTGGAAAGCGGCTCGAACTCGAACAAAGTGATTCGCGAGCTGCTGACTGCCGGAACCGGCGAGGAATACGCGCAAATGCCGGTACGTCCGAAGGTCGTGCCCTTTCCGAGGGCCACAGCCAGACCACGGGTGGAAGGCTCGCGCCGAATTCAGCGGCGCAGACAAGCCGGCCGCCGTTAGGCGTTCGGGATACAACCAGTTCCATCGAAAGAACTCCGGCGGCAAAAGATCGCCGGCGCTACGGGCGTGCGTTTCCTCGTAACGCCGGCGGTCCTTGCCGCCGGTTCTTCGCCCGCGGCCTCCACAATTGCGCAAGCTGCTTTCGAAACAGCTCGGTCGGTTCGCCATAAAGCCGCTCGCCGAGCGCGAGGGCCTTGTGGCGTAGTTCCCGCTGCCACTCGCCGATCAGGCCGCGGCAGATGTCGGCTTCCTTCGGCTTGCGCCCGGCTGCCGCTTCGGCCGCCAGCCGTGCCGAGAGCACTTCCAGGTTGTGATGCTCGCCCAGCCACGTCTCCAGCTCCTTGAGGCTTCTCTCGCGGGCGCGCGTGACGGCGTCCCAGCGGGCTTCCAACAGGCGGAGATGATACCAGTGATCCTTCACCCGTTTCCGCCATTCGTGGCAATGCTCCGGCTGCGCGTGGCGGCGGGCGGCAGCCATGGCGGCGCGGCCGCGGCGGTAGGCCCATTCCATGCCCGGCGCCAATGCCACCGGCCCATCCATCACCAGCCGCCACCGGCTGACGTGGGCTGAGGCCACCAGCAACGCGTCCGCAGCCCGCCGCATCGCGATGGTCATCCGAGGTCCCCGCCGCTGCCGCCTCCGGTTCTCGACCAGGCCGCGCCGTGTCGCGGCCAGCGCCGGCTTCGCTCGATCGTCTTTTTGACGCCGGCCAAGCTGGTCGAGCGTCTCGATCATCACCATCCCGTCGCGGTACACCGCGAGCCGGCGCGATACGTCGCGCAGCCGCCGGTTTTCGACTGCGTACATGCCGCCCAACTCGCCCCGCATGAGGCGCAGGATGGCTCTGACCTTCTTGACCGACTTGCGCGCCTCGTGGATGGCATCGTCCCGCGTGCGTGCGGTGGCCTGGCGGAGCCCGCCGGCGGCCGAGGCGAGTTCCTCGCGCGCGATCCGCCGCAGTCCCTCACGCACCGATTCGCCCGGCTGCAGACGATAAGCCATCCTGGTAACAGCATAGAGCACCGGTGATAAAATCACTATCATCAGGGCGGAAGCGAGCGGGAGTTGGGCCCATCGGTTCCGGCAACTGCACGCCAGAACGCAAGGAAAACTTCATGGTTACCCGCAAACGTCTGCTCGGTTCGATTTCGCTGTGTCCGGTGGTCATTTGGCTTTGCTTATACGGACCCCGAATCTTCGCGCAATCGTCTCCCCTCCTGGTTCCCTATCGATGGACGCCGGTCCGCATCGTGGCGGGCGGTTACATTCCGGGCCTGATCGCGCATCCCAGCCAATCCGGCCTGATTTATGCGCGCACCGACATGGGGGGCGTGTACCGCTGGAATCCGACGACCCGGCAATGGATTCCGCTGCTCGATTTCAACCCGCCGACCGACTATAGTCTGCAAGGCCCGGAGAGCATCGCGATCGATCCCACCGATCCCAACCGCCTCTACATCGCGGCCGGCATGTACACGGGCGGGGAGGCGGCGATGCTGGCTTCCACCAACCAGGGCGCCACCTTCACCACCTACCCGGTGAATTTTGTGATGGGCTCCAACGACGACGGGCGGAGCGCCGGCGAGCGCCTGGCGGTGAATCCGTTCAACTCGAGCGAGCTCTTCATGGGCACCCGCCAGCAGGGGCTCTGGAAGAGCGAAAACCACGCCCAAACCTGGACTCAGGTCAGCAGCTTTCCTATCCAGGCCACCAACGATCATTGCGGCGTGAACGACGGCTATGGTTGCGGCGTGCAGTGGGTGCTGTTCGATCCGGCGCACTCCGGCACCAGCTATGCCGGCGTTTACGGGACTGCGTCGATTTACAAGAGCACCGACGATGGCGCCACCTGGAAGGCGTTGCCTGGCTTGCCGCTGCCGTGGCCGTTCAGCGTGACCAAAACGACGCACGCCGCGTCTCCCATGCGCGCGGTCCTGAATCCGGACGGCAACCTGTATGTCACTTTCGCCGACGTTCCCGGCCCCAATGGCATGAGCTACGGCCTGGTGGAGAAGTTCAATCCCTCCGCCGGGACGTGGACTAACGTCACACCGCCGCTCGATACCAACAACGGAGAAAGCTCGATCCGCGGCGGATTTTGCGGCATCAGCCAGGACCCGAACCGGCAGGGCACGGTGGCCGTCGCCACGCTCGACCGCTGGTATCCGGTGGACACCGTTTACGTCACACACGATGGCGGCAGCACGTGGATCGATCTCGGCGCCATCACCTCCGCTGCCGGCGTCGATGGACCGCAGCAGGGCAACTTCTATTTCAGTCCTTCGGTGTTCACGCCAATTTCACCCTGGCTGACCTTTGGCAAAACGTCGTATCCTTTGTCGCCGGCGCCGACCGCGAAGTTCGGCTGGTGGATGTCCTCGCTCTTGATCGATCCGGTCAATCCCGATCACCTGATGTTCGCGACCGGCGCGACCCTCTATGCCACCGACAATGTTTCCGCGGCCGATTCCGGCCAGGCCCCCACGTGGTACGTGCAGGGGTGGGGCATCGAGCAGACGGCGGTGACGGCGTTGATCAGTCCCACCCAGGGCGCTCACCTGTTGAGCGGGGTCGGCGATATCGGCGGCTTCCGTCATGACGACTTCGCCATTTCGCCAGCCGGCGGCATGTACGCCAACCCGGTGTTTACCACTACCGATGGCCTGGACTGGGCCGGGCAGAATCCCCAGTTCGTGGCCCGCGTCGGCGAGGCCAGCAGCAGTTCGAGCAGTCCGTGCAATTACGGTGGGTACTCAAGCGACGGCGGTGCCACCTGGCAGCCGTTCGGCAATTGCGCGGCCGGCGGCACCAACAGCAGCAACGTGGGATCCATCGCGGTGGATTCGAGCGGAACCATCATGCAGTGGACCACCGGCTCCGGTGCGCCGCAGTATTCCACCGACAACGGCAATAGCTGGAATGGCGCCGGCGGCCTGTCTGGCTCGTACACGGCGGTGGCGGACAAAGTGACGCCGCAGTTGTTTTATGCTTTCGACGGCTCCAACTTCTACAGCACGACCAACAGCAACGGAACGACTTTTGCGAAGGTGAATCAGACCACGCTCCCCTTCGCGTCCGGGCACGCGCCGGTGGCTAACTTCGCGCGCCCCGGCGACCTGTGGCTGCCGCTCGGCATCTCCGGCCTGTATCATTCCACCGATGGCGGCGTCACCTGGAAGCAAGCGCCCGGTGTTTCCTATGCGGGCCTGGTAGCCATCGGAGCGGCCAATCCCCGAACGCGCACGGGAGTGCAATCGGTTTTCCTCTATGGCGCGCTCTCGCCAGCGGACGTGGTCGCCATCTATCGCTCCGACGACAACGGATCCACCTGGGTGCGCGTCAATGACGACGCGCATCAGTATGGCGGCCCTTCGGTGATGGCGGCCGATTCGCGCGTATTTGGCCGCGTCTACATCGGCATGAATGGCCGCGGCATCGTCTACGGCGATGTTTACGGCAACCCGCAACGCAGCGAGGGCGCGCGCCCGTTCTAGGGCTTGCGCCCTCGCGCGATCGTTGCCGGGCACGCCGTGCCCGGCTCTCCTTTAGCGCCCGGCTGCCCGCACCAGCCTTGGCGCTTCGGATCGTTCTTCGGCTTCCGCCAGCAGAAACCCGAACTCGACAGGTTCGTTGCGTTCGTCCGACCAATTCGATCCGCAAAGCCGCAGTTCGACCGCGTCCTTGAGGCCGGCAGCGGCCAGACGCATGCGGGATCGCGTGTTGGATAATACGACGGCTTCCAAGACGCGCCCGTCGTGCAGCCGAATCAGCGTGTACATTCTGAGTTCTCCTTAGGGAGGGTTACCCGATTTTTGACGCCAAAAGGGGGAGCGAACAATACTTGCCTTGGTTATGTGTCGATTCTCTCAAAGAGCCAGCACCCGATGCCCATGTTCCACCAATGCGAGAATGGGATGGAAATGGACCGCAGAAGTTTCATCAAAGGCTCGCTTGTGGCCGTGACTTATGTGGACTTCCGCAGCCGGAAGCGGACGGTGAAAGACTCCGGCCTCTGGTATGGACGCGTCGCCGCAGCGAATCGCGTGGATGTGGACTGACATCGCATGACCAAGGTTCTGATTGCAGGCGGCGGACTGGCAGGCTTGGCTGCCGCCGCCGCGCTGGGCGGCGCCGGATTCGAAGTCGACTTGTTCGAAACGCGCCCGTTTCTGGGCGGCCGCGCCACGTCCTATCCCGTGCCGGCGGGCGAAGGCGAATCCGAGACCATCGACAACTGCCAGCACATCCTGCTGCGCTGCTGCGTCAACCTGCTCGACTTTTACGCGCGGCTGGGCGTTCGCGAACGCATCCGCTTCTACCGCGAGTTCGTCTTCCTGGAGCCGGGCGGACGCGCCTCGATTTTGCGCCGCGGGCGGCTGCCGGCGCCATTCCACTTCGCCGGCGCATTCCTGAAGATGAAATGTCTGGACGCGGGCGACAAGCTGGCCATCGCGCGCGGGCTTTGGGCGATTCGCCGCGAGCGTACCCGGCGGCAGGATCTGGACAAGATCAGCATGAGCGACTGGCTGCTGCAAAAGCGGCAAACGCCGCGCGCCATCGACCGCTTCTGGCGCCAGGTGCTGGTCGGCGCGATCAACGAAGATCTGGACCGCATGGCCGCCCGGCACGGCTTTCAGGTGCTCTGGCTGGGGTTTCTGGCGCGCGCCGACGCTTACGAAATGGGCGTGCCCGCGGTGCCGCTGGCCGAACTCTACGGAGCCGGCGCCTGGCAGCGCCTGCCGGCCGTGCGCACGCATTTTCGCGCGCCGGTGGAAGCTATCGACGCGGGCGGCTTCGTGGTGGCGGGCCAGCGGCGCACCGCCGATTTCTACATCTCCGCGCTGCCCTTTGAGCGGCTGCCGGCGGTCGGCCTTCCGGCTCCCCCATTCGAGCATTCGCCCATCACCGGCGTCCACCTTTGGTTCGATCGCGAAATCACCACCCTGCCGCACGCCGCGCTGCTCGACCGCACCATGCAATGGATGTTCAACAAGGATCGCGGACGCTACCTGCAACTGGTGGTAAGCGCTTCGCGCGATCTGACCAATCTGTCGCGCGAGGACGTCATCGACATCGCGGTGGGCGATCTGCGCCTGTACTTCCCCCGCGTGCGCGAAGCCACCCTCGTGCGGGCGCACGTCGTCAAAGAGCAGCGCGCCACTTTTTCCGCCGCGCCCGGCACCGAGGCCTTGCGCCCGCCCGCGGAAACCGCTATCGCGAACCTATTCCTCGCGGGCGATTGGACCCGCACCGGCTGGCCCGCCACCATGGAAGGCGCCGTCCGCAGCGGCTAC
>JBAVIH010000632.1:0-2505 GCA_049686695.1 Bryobacteraceae bacterium
GCCACCAGCCGGTCTCGCTCGACCTGGGTCATCAGTAGTTGTCCTTTGTCCACCCTCCAGGCTGGACCCTGTCAATAGGACATTTCTACTTTGCCCAAATAGGACATTCTCACTTTGCCGCGACACACCCAATTCGCCCACTAGCGGAAACGGATGTTTCCGTATATACTCAACCAAGCTTCGAACCATGAGGGTGTTCGGGATTCACCCGGAGGGATATGTTCAGATCACTTGCCGTTTCCGCCATTGCTGGGCTTTGCCTCGCGCCACGGGTGTTCTCTCAGACACCCGCCAAAGTGGATTTTGCACGCGACGTGCAGCCGATTTTCCGTCAGAACTGCATAGGCTGCCATGGACCGACCAAGCAGAATAATGGGCTGCGCCTCGACCGCCGAAGCTCCGTCATGAAGGCGGGTTCCCGGCGGGTGATGCCGGGCAGCCTCGAGAACAGCTTTCTGTATCACCGGTTGGTTGGCTCGGATTTCGGATTGCAGATGCCGCCCACGGGCGCGCTCCGCCCGGAGCAGATCCAGATCGTCAAAGCGTGGATCGAGCAGGGCGCGGAATGGCCGGACTCCTTGGCGAACGAGATCGATTTGCCGCCGTTGAGTCCGAAGGCGGTGGCGATGGTGGAGATGCTGCGTGCGGCCGACCAGCCGGCGTTCAACCAGATGGTGGCGAAGGATCCGAAGCTTCTGAACGCGCGCGGGCCCGAGGGTTCGACGCCGTTCATGTACGCCGTGTTGTACACCGACGCGGCGACGCTGGAACGGCTGATCCGGCAGGGCGCCGATCCGAACCGGCGCAATGACGCCGGGGCTACAGCACTGATGTGGGCCGCGCTCGATCTGGAAAAGACCCGGGTTTTGGTGGCTCATGGCGCGGATGTGAACGCGAAGTCCGACGAAGCACGGACGGCGTTGATGGTTGCGGCGGGCCGGCCCGGCGGCGCGCCGATCGTGAAACACCTGCTGGCCCACGGCGCCAATCCCAATCCGACGTCGAACCCCAGCGCGGAATCGTCGCCACTTCTGGAAGCTTCGCTGGCCGGCGATGCGGATATCATGCAAGCACTACTCGACCGCGGCGCCGAGGTCAAACACATTGGCGGATTCGCGCTGGCGAACGCGGCGGGAGCGGATTGCACGAAGTGCATCGATCTGCTGGCGGCCCGCGATTTGGAGGCGACGCAGTACACCATCGCGCTGCACGCGATAGCGGTTCTGGATAGTCCGAATCTGATTCGGCTGATGCTCCAGCACGGCGCCGACGTGAATGCCCCCGATCCGACGGGCCGCACGGCGCTGATGTACGCTGCGGCGTCAGACCTGCTTCCGCTGGAGCCGGTGAAGATGCTGATCGAGAAGAAAGCCGACGTCAATGCCAGGAGCCAGCATTTGCGATCCGCCGATACGGGGCTCACGGCGCTGGATCTAGCGAGACTCCACGGCGACACGGCGTTGGTCGATCTTCTCTTGAAATCCGGCGCCACGAGCGCCGTTCCGGCTGCGCCGGTACAACCGGCATCCTTGCGCCGCGGCAATACGATCCAGGCCGCGGTGCTGAGCAGCCTGCCGCTGCTGCAGCGCACCGACTCGAGTTTCGTGCCGAAAGCCGGATGCTTTTCCTGTCACAACCAGAGCCTGGCAGCCATGGCTGTCGGCGTGGCGCGCAAGAAACAATTCGAGGTGGACGAGCAGACATCAGTCCGGCAAGTGAAGGTCAATGCTGGAGCGCTCGCGGGGAGCCGCGACCTTCTGCACCAGGGCTTCTTCGTCCCGGGGATCAACGCCAATCCGGGGATTCTGGCCTATGTTCTCCTAGGGCTGAATGCGGAGGGCTATCAGCCCGACCTCAGCACGGATGCCGTTGCAATGTTCATCCGGACGCACCAAATGGCGGATGGCCACTGGGCCTTCGGTCCCGAAGCGAGGCCTCCGCTGTGCGCGAACGCTCTCGGGCAGACCGTGGTTTCCATGCGCAGCCTGCAACTGTATACCCCGCGAGTGGATACGGCGGCGTTCACAAGATCGATTCAGCTTGCGGCCACGTGGATCGGCGAATCCCGGCCGAAGACGAATTACGACCTGGCCTGGCGGTTACTGGGTCTGGTCTGGGGCGGCAAGAGCAGAGACGACATCCTCCAGGCTCGACACGAACTGCTGGCGGTGCAGCGCTCCGACGGTGGGTGGCCCGACATTCCTTCGATGGAGAGCGGCGCGTACACTACCGGCTTGGCGATGATGGCGCTGCAGAGTTCCGGTCTGCCGGTTTCCGACCCGGCATACCAGCGGGGCGTTCAGTACCTGCTGAACACGCAACTGGAGGATGGGTCATGGCACGTGCGCTCGCGCGCCGCGGGATTCCAGCCATACTTCGATAACGGATTCCCGCACGGTGTAGACCAGTGGATATCGGCCGCGGGCACCAGCTTGGCCACGATTGCCCTCACATTGGCGGCGCAGCCCCCGGACACGCACACCAATACTACCAGAGCGTTAGCGC